>CAYNDE010000035.1:0-13890 GCA_964395535.1 uncultured Pirellulales bacterium | reverse complement strand
AATATGAGATTTCGCTGAGCGGCGAATTCTGTATATAAAGTAACTTTGCCATAATCAGGCTCCTTTTTCGGTAAGTTCTCAAATATCCTGTTTTTCTTCAATGTTCTGAGAAGCAGGCTGCTTTTACATAAGTTACAGCCGGACGTTTGATTTTGTTCGATTTTTTAGAAATCTGTTAGGAAAAATTGCTTATAACGCAGGCACTATTCCTCGCTGTGCGAAGTAAATCCATATATTTTGCCATTCGTCGCTAAATTCCTTTCACTCAATGCGAAATTTGATGTTGCGAGGGAATATATTCACAATTGTATAGCCTGCCGGCAAGGTTATATCAGAGGCCGTGATGGTTGTCTCGTAGTATTTTCCATCTAACTTCTTTAAATCCCCCAAGTCAAATAGTTTTGAAACTAACTTAATGTCCTTTTTATCGACGAAGTAAAAATCCCGGCGTGCGGCTGAAAGTACCACCTGCACTTTTTTAGGCTCTATTTCCTTCACCTCAAGACCGTTGGCTAAACCGGCATATTGAACCGGCACATAGAAAGTTTTGTAAACAACAACCGACTCGTGGACCAAGACAAACCACAAGAGCACAGAAATTAAAACGGCGACAACTTTTGCTTTAAAATTCCTTACAAAGAAGGCCTTAACGCTGCTTGATTGTTGAACCGGTGTGGTTTCTTGTTGAAAACTTTCCAATAATTTAACAAGCGTTTCTTCGTCATTTATCTTATTTATTTGTCCGTGTCTGGCAACAGAAACATCACCCGTTGTTTCAGAAACAACTATGCACAAAGCATCTGTCAATTCAGATAATCCCAGCGCTGCTGCATGACGAGTTCCTTTTTTTCTTAATTGTTCGGAATCTTTGGACAGAGGCAGGTGGCAGGCAAATTGTAAGACCCTCCCATTCTCAATAAGCACGCCTCCGTCGTGACCATCGGAATGAGTATCGAAAATGCTTTTCAGAAGGGATTCGCTTAAAGCGCCGTTAAGGTCGATGCCGCCATGAATATGCCGCATAACAATATCTTTACCTGTCAGGACAAGCAGAGCACCCACCTTCTCGCGGGCAAGGTCAAAAGTTGTATTAACCAGCATATTAATTTTTTGGTTGAATTCGTAGGATATCTTTCTGTTGCTTAATCTCGGACTTAGACCCCAACGGGCAATTTGCTCAAAGAGCCGTCTGATTTCTTCCTGAAAGATGATAACAATAGCTACCAGAATCACTGCAAAAAAACCCTGCATCAATGTCGCAACCAGCCGGAGCCTTAAAAGTTTGACGGTCATGTATGCCATACTGCATATAATAATTCCTGCAAATACAAAGGAAGATTTTGTCTTTTTAAACCATAAAAAGAGTATATAAAGCAGAATGGAAACAACCATTACATCAATAATATCAATGACCGTGATATCTTTTAGAAGGGTAAACACCATTAAATTGTCCAAAAATAGACTAACGTTATAGATAGAACAATACGCGGCTTAGCGTTATATATTGCGGCGTCTTATTTTTTTCGGGTATTTTTTTTTGACAACGTTACATTTCTTGTTTAAACGCTTAAAAAACACTATTTTTTTTGTACGATGCCAATGATTTTATAGTGTTTTCTATGAACGGTCAAGGACCGGTATTTTTTAAACTCTGGGCTGTTTGCTGTGTGAAACAAAGCCAGCGAGGAGATGTGTCTCCTCAAAAGATTTTATTTTTTAATTTTATATAATAAACGAAGACGAAATACGGTTTTCACTGGGCGATACAGGAATCGAACCTGTGACCCGCTGATTAAGAGTCAGCTGCTCTACCGGCTGAGCTAATCGCCCGTTTTTTTTCTTTTTCAATCTTTTCACAGAACACTTTTAATATGAGATATTTAGAGCATAAGCGCTTTCTTGTCAAGACTTTTTAGTCATCTTAATTTTAAGAATAATCTTTTGACTTATTGCAATTAGAAGAAATCTTTGATACTACGTATAATTAAAAATTACAAAAACATATTAACTAAGTGAGGGTAGATTATGAAAATCGAAAAACAAAATTTGCGGACGCTATTCTATAAGCTGATATTAGTATTTATTACGACGAGTTTATGCATAGCTGCAATTGCCGACGAGGGTATGTGGCTTTACAACGACCCGCCGGCTGAGATTTTAAAAGACAAATACGGTTTCGAGCCGACCGCCGGCTGGCTCGAGCACATCCAGAAGGCCTCGGTAAGATTTAACAGCGGCGGCTCAGGCTCTTTCATATCACCCGACGGGCTGATTATCTCGAACCACCACGTTGGTGCCGACGCTCTGCAAAAGTTCAGTGACGCCAATAATAATTATCTTCGCGACGGCTTCTACGCCCGCAGCCTTGAAGACGAAAAAAAATGCCTCGACCTGGAGCTTAACGTGCTTATGAGTATCGAAGAAGTGACGGACAGGGTAAATGCAGCGGTCGAGACCGATGCAACTGCGGAGCAGGCTTTTGAAGCGCGGCGGGCCATTATGGCGGAGATTGAAAAGGAGTCGCTCGACAAGACCGGCCTGCGAAGCGACGTGGTTACTTTGTACCAGGGCGGCCAATACCATTTATACCGCTATAAAAAATATACCGATGTTCGGCTGGTCTTTGCCCCGGAGCAGCAGATAGCGTTTTTCGGCGGTGACCCGGATAATTTCGAATATCCCCGTTACGATATTGATTTTTGCATTTTCCGCGCTTATGAAAACGACAAGCCTGCCAAAATCGAGCATTATCTGAAATTCAGTACCGAGGGCGTGAGCGAGGGAGAGCTGGTTTTCGTTTCCGGAAATCCCGGCAGTACCAGCCGCCAGTTGACAATGGCAGAGCTCAAAGACCTGCGTGACAGGCGCTTTCCTTATGCTTTAGCCCGCCTGAATGCTATGGAAGTGTCACTTCTCGCATATAGTGTGAGAAACGAAGAGAACGCCCGCCGTGCAAAAGACCTGTTATTCGGCGTGCAGAACAGCCGAAAAGCACGCAATGGGATGTATGCAGGCCTGTTGGACCCGCAACTAATGGCTAAAAAAAGAGCAGATGAACAGAAATTGAAAACTGCTATTGCACAAAAGCCCGATGCTGAGGAAATACTCGTCTGCTGGGAAAAAATCGCTGACGCACAGAAAACAATCGCCCAAAATGCCCTCGAGTATAATATGCTGGAAGGAGCTAACGGATTTTACAGCACTCTTTTCGATATCGGCCGAACAATTATGCGTGCCGTCGAAGAAAAGACCAAACCTAACGGCGAACGCCTCAGGGAATACCGGGATTCCAACCTTGAGTCACTCGAATTCCAGTTATTTTCAGAAGAGCCTCTTTACGACGATTTCGAGCAGCTAAAACTTGCCGATTCCCTGACGTGGATGGTCAGGCAGTGGGGCTATTCCCATCCGACTGTTCAAAAAGTTCTCGCAGACAAATCGCCGCAACAAAGGGCAACCGAGCTTGTTCTCGGGACAAAATTAAAAGACGTAGCTTTTCGCAGAAAACTTTATGAAGGAACCGCCAACGACGTCAAGGCCGCCGATGACCCGATGATAGAGCTGGCAAGACTCATTGATACCGAAGCCCGCGCAGTTAGAAAGATAATCGAAACACAGGATGAGATTAAAAAGCAGGCTCATGCCGAAATTGCCAAAGCAAGATTTGATATTGAAAAAACCGGTTCCTACCCGGATGCGACTTTTACTTTGCGTCTGGCGTTCGGCGAGGTCAAGGGATACGAAGAACAGGGAAAGAAAATTCCCTTTCAGACCACCTTTGCAGGTCTGTATGAGCATGCGGCTGAGCATAATTACGAACCGCCTTTTGATTTGCCGAAACGATGGCTCGACGTAAAAGACAGACTTAATCCGAAGACGCCGGTTAATTTCGAATCCACAGCCGACATCATCGGCGGCAATTCCGGCAGTCCCGTTGTCAATCGAAAGGGTGAGTTTGTAGGAATTATTTTCGACGGCAACATTTACTCGCTTGTGCTCGATTTTGCTTACACCGATGTACAGGCCAGGGCAACTTCTGTAAATTCTCAGGCAATCATCGAATCACTGCAAAAGGTTTATGACGCTTGCGACCTGGCAGACGAAATCCTCGGAAAACAAAGACCGTGAATTCTTTTGTGTGTATCTGTGTGCAACTATATATTATCCATCTGCAACCGATATGGCTTTGTAGTGTTGAATAAATGTTGAATGAAATATCACTTAATAGTCCAGTTGTCAAAGCATATCGTATCTACAAATAGAGTCTACCGTTAGTTTAGGAAATACTTATTTGTGAGAGCCGGCGAGTGGAGTTGCGAAGATACAAGATGTTGTTAGACAAACCCTAATTTAGGTCAACGAATACTAAAAACGTTGACATTTTCTTAACTTTTAAATAACTCATTGCCAATGAAATACTGATGAAATGAGCATTGTTCTTTTCTTGTCGGCGGGCGTTGTGAAAGTAACGCAATAAAACTCTAAATACAATGAAGAATATAAAGACTTTGGTCTTCAGGGCAAGTTATTACAGTAAAAAAATACATTTTCAAAAGCTATATATATTTTTTTATTTTGAACCAATATTTTATAGTTGAACCCGAAAATATGATTCTACTGTGCATTTTATAAGCAATGCTTGCAAGGCAGGCGTTTCATGGGTACAATTAAACAAAAGGTTTTTATTGTATGTATAAAAGCAAGCAGTATAAGTTTTTTTAAAAGGAGATTGATTATGAACAAGCAAATTTTAAAGAGTAGGAGTATAAACATGAAAACAAGAATCAGTCTTGTGATAATGCTCGCACTGGCGCTCACGCTGCCTGAAGCCTGTTTGATGATGACCAAACAGGCCGGCGTGAGACGCAATGTTGCTCCGCCCAGGCCGGAAGGCCCATGTGACATCTACGCCGCTGCCGGCTGCCCCTGTGTGGCAGCCCATAGCACCACGCGCTCGCTGTACGCCTCCTATAACGGCCCGCTCTACCAGGTCATGCGTCAGTCGGACGGCAAGACCTTGGACATCGGCGTCGTCCAGCCCGTCGCGTCGCCGTTCCCGGATGCGGGCGGATACGCTGACGCGGCCGCGCAGGACGCCTTCTGCGCCAACACGTACTGTTGGATAACCAAAATCTACGACCAGTCCGGCAAGGGCAACCACCTCATCCAGGCGCCCCGCGGCGGATTTAGCGGCCCGGCCATGGGCGGGTTTAACAACATCCCGGTCGCCGACATGGCGCCGATTACGATCATGGGCCACAAAGCCTACGGCGTCTTCATCGAGCCGGGCATGGGCCTCCGGGACGACGACCCGGTTGGCACCGCAGTCGACGACCAGGCGGAGGGTCAGTACTGGGTCATTAACGGCCATCACTACAACTCCGGCTGCTGCTTCGACTACGGCAACGGCGAGACCGACAGCCGCGACGACGGCGACGGCACCATGGAAACTACCTACTACGGCAACGCCACCGCCTGGTATCGCGGGCAAGCCCCCGGCCCGTGGATCATGACCGACCAGGAGAACAACCTGGTGGGTTGTGTCAACCCGGATGGATCCAAATTCTGCGCAGACCTGCCGAGCATCACCTGGCGGTTCGTGACCGCCACGGCCGACGGCGAACCGCACCACTGGAGAACCATGGGCGGCGACTCGCAGAAGGGCGACCTGCAAGTTATGTTTGACGGACCGCGTGTTAACGCCACCTATGACCCGATGCGCAAGCAGGGAGCCATCCTCCTGGGCAACGGCGGCGACAACAGCAACGGCTCGCAGGGCACCTTCTATGAAGGTGCGATGACGGCCCCAGGCACTTTCCCGACGCGGGAGACCAACCAGAAGGTGCAGGCCAACGTTGTAGCTGCCAAGTACGACGTGCAGCGGCTGAGCCTGGCGCCGGCGTCGGCAACCGCCACCCCGCCGGGACTCCAGACGTTCTCACCGAATTCGGCGCAGGACACCACCGTGACGTTCACCAATACCACTGGAGCGCCCGCGGCGGGCGTCAAGTTGAGTATTTCCGTGCCCACGGGGTGGACCTCCGTGGTCTCCGGCACCACCGAGACGTCAAAGACGTTCACTGCCCCGGTCGCGCCGGGTGCGACCGTGAGCGCGACCTTCAAGGTCACCTCTGGGCCGGCGGCCTTCAACGGCGACCTGGTCGGCAACGTCTCGTGGACGAACTCGACGAGCGGCCAGAGGCAATCCGAGATCGCGATCGAAAAGGTGCGGAACGTCAGCCCGATCAATATCAACGAGTTCGCTATTAGCTCCGGTACTCCGGCCAACTCGACGAACTCGTTCATCGAACTCTACAATGCCGGCGACAGTGCCGTCAATATCTCCAACTGGACCCTGACCCAGCACCCGACCCAGCAGCCCATCTTTTCGTCGTTGAAGATACTGGCCGGTACGAAGCTCGCGGCTCGCGGCTTTTACCTGCTCGGCCTCTCCAACTCCGGGCTGGAGGTCCCAGCGAAAAAGGGAGATACAACTATCTACGTCAGAAGCATAGACGGCATGTCGGTCGGTGATACGATTGAAATCGACACCGGCTCCGCCGTGGAAACCCGCAAGATCGCAAGCGTCGGGACAGCAGCGCGGGCTGCGTCGTCCGATGGACGCCGTCCAGGCAGATCCGGTGGCCCTACGACGGTGTGGCAACCCCTCCCCGACGGTCCGGTGATAACGATTCCCGCCGGCTCGACCAACATACCTGTCACGAGCGTGGCCGGCTTTGAGGTCGGCCAGAAGATGGCCATTGGCTACGGCGCGACTTACCCCACCGTCGCAAACACCGTGGAAAAATACGAGGTGGTCACAGTAATCGAAGTCGGCAAGCCGGGCACGCAAGCCTGGCTGTCAGCGGACGCGAAAGCCGGCGACACCAACATCAAGGTATCATCCGTAGCCAATATTTCAGTCGGTGACAAGATCAGGTTGGACATCGACAGCGTCGGATATGGGATCGAGACCGTCACCGTTACGAAAGTCGGCACGCAGTCGGTTCGTAGCACCTTCGGTGGTCCCTTAAGAGATTCGGATACGGGCACGGGCCTCGACCTGGCCGAACCGCTGAAGTTCAACCACGCGTCCAACATGCCCTTCAGCGTTAGGGGAACGGGGATTAGCTTTGAGCCGGCGACGGCCTTTGACCACTCGAGCAACGAGCCCGTCCTGCCGCTCGGCACCGGCATCACGCTCGACAAAGCCCTGGACAAGGACCACGAGATAAACGCGGTTGTGCATGACGAAAAGGTCACGACCGCTGGCTACCAGGGAACGCAGAAGCCCAACCAGTGGTTCGGGGGTCCCGCTCTCTCCAACGCCGGCAATATGGTGCTGCGTGACGCCGCTGGCTTGGTCGTCGACAGCCTCAACTACGGCGGCCTCGTCGACCCATGGGCCGCCGAGGGTTACCAAGCCGCATCCGGAGCAGGGCAGAGTGGCTGCAGCGTGCCTGCGCCCGGCGCTGGCCGCGGTGGCTTTGGCAGGCGGGGCGGTCCGGCCTCCGGCACGCCCAATAGGAGCGCGGGCCGCTTCCCGGACGGCTCCGACACCGATACGAACTGCCGCGATTTCCTGTTGCAGACCGGTACCACCCTGTCGGTAGCTTCGGCCGCCAACGCGAAGAATATCAAAGTCGCCAGCGTGGCAGACTTTGGCGCCGGCCAGACGATTATTATTGATACGGACGCGAACAGCGAGACCGCCATCATCGCGACGGTTGGCACGGCAGGCGGCACCACGGTGAATACTGCCACCGACGTGGGGGCGACCGTTATCCCTGTCGCCATTGCGGCAGGCTTTAGCGCCGGGCAGACCATTACCATTGACAGTGGCGCGAACCGTGAGACGGCGGTTGTCGACTCCATCACTAGTCGCCGCCGCGGATTTGGCGGCCGCAGAGGCGGCCCTGGCGGCGACACAATCACAGTCACCTCGCCGCTCACTTTTGCGCACGCGGTGGGTGCACAGGTCTCCGGCACCGGCATCACCCTTACCACTGTATTGACCCGGGCGCATGACAGCGGGGCGCAGGTTGCCGGCAGTGTTCCCACGCCCGGTGCGCCCAACCAGTATTACAGGAGACCTCAGTGAAGAAGACGTTTGTGGAACTGAATTAGAGGGCACCATCTGGTTGGGAACAAATGGTTTCAGAGTATATTGAGGCAAAAAAGATTCAGGGAGTTTCGCAGCGTACGATATATGAAAATGCCTCCGATGGCTTATGTAACTTCAATAGCTTAGACAGGCTGGAAGAAGTGATAATGTTGACTTGGCAATGAGCAGCTTTTTTTATCTACACCCGATACTTCTTTTAACAAAATAAAAAATAAGCAAACACGCGGCAATAAAGGAATATCATCTTGCGGTCAACTCAAGTACAAACAACAAAACCTTTTCATCATCAAAAATTAGAATTTTCTTCTCACCCATTTATATTTCTCATATCTTGTACGGATTTAATTATTGGCAAGAGTGTTTTCTATAAGTTCATCTGTTTCTGCTGATAAATCCTCTGCTGGAGCTTTAGTAGTTGACGGTAAAGTTATAGTAAAGGTTGTGCCCTTGTTCGGTTTACTTTCAACCTCGATTCTGCCATCATGCATATCGACTAATTTCTTTACAATCGCAAGACCTAAACCTGTACCTTTTTCTCCTGGGCCAGCTTTTCTGCCGAATTGAGTAAACTTATTAAATAACCTGGGGATATCTTCTTTTGCGATTCCCACACCTGAATCCTGGACTGAGACCAGAATTTCCCCATCTCGCTCCACACAGATTACCTTAACCCGACCCCCCTCAGGGGTAAACTTGAGGCTGTTGGAAAGGAGATTGGTTAGGACTTCTTCAATCCTATCCGGATCAAGGCAGATGTTGACACCCTCGTCGGGGACTTCGCAATCAAGGTGAATGCCCTTATCCTGGGCGAGAGACTGGTAATCGGAAACCGTACTCTCGATGAGGTCACAAATATTTATAATCGCCTTTTGCAATTCCAACCTGCCGGACTCTATTTTGGAAATGCTCAGCATAGAATTAACAATCTTGCCAAGCCTTTTTACATTCACCATAGCCCTATCTAAAACATTCCTTTGTTTCTCGACTATACTGCCTGGTATTTCATCGAGGATAAGCCGTATTGCGCTCTGAATCGTCGAAAGCGGTGTACGCAATTCATGGGAAGCGGTTGAGACAAATTCATCTTTTAGCTGATTATACTCCTTTAGTTTCTCGTTTGCCTCTTTGAGCTTTACCTCCGCTAACTTGCGCTCAGTGACATCTTGAAGCAATGCCAGGTAGGCATTTTGACCATTCCACTCTGTTTCCACCACCCTCATTTCAGCAATTCCTGGTCCGCCGCCATGGTTGACAATATCAATCTCCGTTACTTCGCCTCTCATAAGAGGGAGTCCAAATAGTTCGCCTACAATTTTTTCTGCTTTACGGCCAAAAAGAGATTCTGCAGCCGGGTTGACAAACCGCACTATTCCCTCTCCGTCGATAATAACGATGCCATCGGGGCTTGTGACTATAACCTTGCGGAGGTTTTCTTCGCTAGCCTGCAGTTTTTCTTCTATCTGCTTGCGTCTGGAAATTTCTTCTTTCAGGTACTCGTTGGCTTTTGAGAGTTCTTCTGTGCGTTCTTCAACTCGCCTTTCCAAGTCTTTGTGAATGTTCTCCAACTTCTTGTTTTTTCTCTCAAGGTCGAGTTTCGCATTAAGAAGTTCTTGAGAGGCTTCCTGTAGCTGACGGTTTGTGTCCAATATCAATTTCTCTCTTTTCTTGCTTTCGCTGATATCGACATAAACTCCGGCAACCAGCCACTCCCCGTTTTCGTTCTGAAATGGTATGGCTGTTACCTGAATAGGTCTATTGTTCTCCTTAACCAGAACCTCTTCAGTAACAGTGATTGTCTTTGTCTCGAGAGCCTTTAGAATTCCACAGCCGTGGCATACTTCGCTTCGGTCCATATAGTATTCATAACACTTCTTGCCAGTCGGATCGCCATATTCCTTTTTCCACTCTGGATCGACAAATCGTATATTGGACTCTGAATCAATAATGTTGAGACCTGTTTTTGTGGCCCCTAAAATGAACTCTAATTGTTGATTTAGAGCTTTGACTTCATCCTCGGTTTTTTTGCGATCGGTGATGTTTTTAGCAACTTCGATGCACGCGACAATCTTTCCGCCAGCATCTTTCATTGGACTGGCTACGTTTTCCCAGAATGTAATCTCACCTGACGGCAAGACCACCTCTCTCAGAGAAGTATGCGATTTACCATCCTTCCACGCCAATTGTACGGGGCATCCTTCGCAAATTTTATCCTTGCCTTCATAAACCTGGTAACATTTTTTTCCTATGCCATCACCAAACGTGTCCTTTAATATAGTGTTTTGATAGATGATGTTATAATCTTTATCCTGGATAGTCACTCCATGTTCAATAGCATCTAACAGGGTCCGAAACTTGTTTTCCTCGTTCTTAATAGCCTCCTCTATCCTCTTCTTCTCGGTGATATCGCGAAAGATTTCCAGCACACCTATAATATTACCTTTGGCATCTTTATAAGGGGTTTTGATAGTATGGACCCATTTCTCTTCGCCGCTCTCGATGTATTTTTCTTCAATGTCTTCTGTTTTTCCCGTTTCAATTATCCTTTTATCATCGGTGCGGTATTTGTCGGCCAATTCTCCGGGGTAGAAGTCATAATCAGTCTTGCCTATTATCTCCTCGGGCGTAATCTTTAGGTCCTGGGCATAGTTTCGGTTGGAGAATAGATAGACAGAGTTTTTATCCTTAATAAATATTTTCTTGGGGAGATGCCCGACCAACGTCCTGAACTTGCTCTCGCTCTGAGCGAGTGCGTCGGTTACTTTCTTGCGTTCCAAGGCATAAATGATTGCCCGAGCCAGTAAGGCATTTAACGGAATATCCTTACATAAATAGTCGGATGCACCGCTTCTTATGGCAGAGATTCCGATTTCCTCATAATCTGTCTCGGTCAACACTACGACAGGCACGTCCGTAGCTTCGCAAACCTTCTGGACCGTTTCAATTCCGCTGCTGTCAGGAAGATCCATATCAAGCAGCACAACATCATATCTTTTACTGTTGAGGCAATCAATTGCTGCTGACACACTTCCGACTAATTCAACTGCAAACTTGACATGCTCTGAAGGTTTGGCCAAAATTCGCTTTACTAATAGGGCGTCAACTGCGTCATCTTCGGCCAGCAGGACCTTTATCAGGTTTCTATCCGCGTCAAAATGAGTTATTTCTCTTGCCTCAGTTTCCATATCACCTTCAGGAAACAACAATGGCTTGAAGTTTTGCACCAGTAATCTTTTTTTCTTGCTTTGGTAATGTAAAGAAGAATGTGCTGCCTTCACCGATTTTTGATTCTACCCAAACTTGGCCACCGTACATTTCCACAATTTTTTTAACCGTCGAAAGACCGATGCCTATACTTTCAGAGCGATCCTTTGGCGTCAATGTCTGGAATATCTCAAAGATTTTCTCAAAGTACTTTTCTTCGATTCCAGGGCCATTATCAGCAATACTAAACTTCCAAAAGTTTTCATCTTCAGAATAACCGACATTTATTCGGCCTTGTGGTTTATCCATATATTTGACGGCGTTGCTAAGAAGATTTTGGAACACCTGCATAATGCTTGTTCTTTCACACTCGATAATAGGCAGTTTTCTCTCAACCGAAATCATAATTTGTTCCGGCGGAGCAACCATGTCTATAACATCCTGAATAAGCTCATTTAGATTTACCCGAACTCTTTCTTCCTCAACATTACCGACAATTGAGTATTGTAGCACACCATTTATTAAGCTGTACATTCGGTCAATTCGGGTCATAAGCAAATTTATCTGGTTTCTATCATTTCTATCCATTTTGTTTGCAAAATTGGTTGATATCCATTCCACCAATCTCCTGAGCCCGCGCAAGGGAGTTTTTAAGTCGTGCGACACTATATGTGCGAAGTCCTTAAGCCTTTGATTGACTTGCTTTAATTGTTTGTTTAACTCTTTTAGTTTGCTTTCCGTTTTGGCTTTATAGAGAGCTATTTCGATAGTGGTTTTTAGTTCTGTATAGTCGACCGGCTTAATCACATAGCCGAACGGCCCAGTCGCTTTAGCCCGTTTCAGTGTTTCATCATCTGTACGGCCTGTAAGATACACGACCGGAATCTGCCAACGCGAGTATATTTGTCCGGCAACTTTAACACCATCGATTTGTCCTTTAAGTCCGATATCCATTAACACTATATCTGGCTTGTTTTCTCGGATTAAATCAAGAGCCTTTTTTCCATCATGGGCGGTCAACACGTTGTAGCCCAGCTTCTGTAAACCGAGAGCTGTGAATCTGCAAAAATCAGGCTCGTCATCAACAAGCAGAATATGGGTTTTTGTCATTGTTTTGTTCCCTGTCATTTCAGTTCGTATCACTCTTGCGATTTCAGCACAAAATTTTTTGTTCCATCGGTTAAAAACACTCTATTGCCATCGTGCGCACTACTTTCCTATGAGTTCTTCAATTTTTAAAAGCAAGACTTCTGGTTCTAATGGCTTGGTTATATATGCATCAGCGCCGACTTCTTGGCCGAGCTTTATATCTTTCTCCTGCGCTTTTGCCGTAAACATTATTACAGGGATTTTCGCGTATCTTGAATCTTTCTTAAGCAGCCCGCAAACCTTATAACCATCTATCTTTGGCAACATCAAGTCCAGCACGATTAAATCCGGTTTTTCGGTTTTTGCCTTCTCGAGCCCTTCCTGACCATCGCCAGCAGTTATAATTTCATAACGATGATGCTCAAGATACATTTTGACCATCATGACGGTATCTTCTTCGTCATCAATAATAAGTATTTTATTTGTGCCTTTTTTTATTTTTTCTTTTGAAGTGCCTTTACCTTTAACGAATATTTTCTTTTCGGCGCAGGTATGTACCGTTGCAGATGACTCGCCAAGCAGATTTTTTCTCCGTCCGGGACTCATAAAAACCCCCAGTATGTTCAATATACCCCCAAGATTTAAACGGTTCATCGACTTAGAAACACATCTTTGTCTTTTTTTATGTCGTCAAGTTTTTAAAGTGGGTTTAGCCGAATCTATTTGGCGGATTACAGATGCTTATCGATTTTCTTATCGGACATGATGCAGTTAGGCGAACCTCTCGGTGTTTTTTCTAATGGGGGAAATTTTGCTGAATGCAGCAATTTTTTCTTATGTAAGAGTATTGATAGACCGACAAAAATGAACGAACGATATTGGGGGTTTTTTATGATGGCTAAAGAAGCGGCTGGACAACTGCCAACTGAAAAAACGTAGTGGCTCGTAAAGGCAACACTGCATAAGACGTCTACCTCGCCTGACGCGGCCAGCAACGAAAAATCCTGACTTTGTGCAAGATGAACAGGGACGATCTACGTTTGAAGTAATCTGTGTCAATCTATAGTATGTTTAAACTAAACAAGAGCGATTAGAGATGGCGACAAAATACATTCTAAAACTTTATGTTACAAACAAGACAGCCAGTTCCGTAAAGGCGATTGAGAATGTGAAGGATATCCTCAAAAATGAATTAAATAACCTCTACGATTTGGAGGTCATCGATGTCTTAAAGAATCCACAATTGGCTGAGGAAGACAAGATTCTGGCTACTCCCGCATTAGTGAAAGCTCTACCCCCGCCGGTTAGGAAGATTATTGGTGATTTGTCGGATAGAGAGAAAGTGTTATTAGGTCTTGACCTAACTACCAAATAGAAGGAGATAAAAATGGCAAAGAAATTATTAAAAGTTGTTTCCGGGATTCCCGGATTCGATGAAATCTCTCATGGTGGGATACCCAAAGGCAGAACTACCC
>CAYNDE010000034.1:0-14004 GCA_964395535.1 uncultured Pirellulales bacterium | reverse complement strand
TTTTCGCGACGTCGTGCATAAAGTCCTGTGCGCCGAATCCCGGATGCACTGTCATCACCAGTATCATATCGCACAGCGAAGCGAATTCTTTTATTGTCTCAGCCGGCGTCTCAGGATTAAGACATAACCCTGCTGTTACACCGTACGAATGTATCTTTTCGATTAATTTGCCGGGCTGTTTTTCTACTTCGATGTGAAATGTTATATGGTTAACGCCGGCCTCGATGAAGGTTTCGGCGTATCGTGAAGGCTCGCTTATCATAAGGTGGCTGTCGAAGACAAGGCTGCTGTATTTGCGCAGCATTTCAACTACCGGCGGGCCGATAGTAATATTCGGCACGAAATGGCCGTCCATTATATCCAGGTGCACCACCTTTACGCCCGCTGACTCTACAGCCGATATCTCGTCTGCCAGATGAGCAAAGTCGGCACTCAGTATCGACGGCACAACCTCTATCGTCCCTGCCTTTGGAAGCCGTTTAGTATTTATTTGTTCAGCCACAGAGCTTTTCCTTAATTTTTTAAACAGCAAGTTCTTATGACTCATTATATAGTTTTCGATACCGTTCGCAAGAAAACAATTAAACGCTGTCTTTATTAAAACAATCGCTTGACAGGGAATAAGTTTTTCAGATAATCTTACATTATATTTGCTGTTTCGTTGTGCGTGTTATCGTTTTCTCCTGTCGAATTATACTTGCAGACACGGCATTTTAAATTTGAGGATATGAAAAATAGATTTCGAAATGAGCGATGAGCTTCTTACGCCTGAAGATATAAGACTTACTGTGCGGATGTAATTACACAAAGGTCTAAAATTTGTCGAGCCGATGAAAGTACTATAATTATTATGACTAATGAGATTACAAAAACGCCTCCTACGGGCAATGATTCGCCTTTTGAGCGAATAAAACGAACCAATGCAGCAGGTAATGAATACTGGTCAAGCAGGGACTTCTCGCAGATTCTCGGTTATTCCGATTACCGCAATTTTGAACAGGTTATCAAAAAGGCTAAAGCAGCCTGTTTTAACAGTGGTCAGCGCATCGATGACCATTTCGTTGATATCACCGAAATGGTCGATATTGGCAGCGGGGCGAAAAGGCCGGTTACCTCCGTATTTATGTCCCGATATGCTTGCTATCTGATAGTACAGAATGCAGACCCTTCAAAAGAAATTGTGGCTTTAGGTCAAACATATTTCGCCGTCCAGACCAGAAAACAGGAAATTTCCGAAAAGGAGCTTGAAGAAAAGCGGCGTTTGCTCCTTCGTCAGGAGATGAAAACGCATAATGTGCGCCTTGCCGGAGCAGCTAAAGAAGCTGGAGTAGTTAAGGCATCGGATTATGCTATTTTTCAAAATCATGGTTATATGGGATTGTATGGCGGCCTGACTTCCGGCGACATTCATCACCGCAAAGGACTTAAAAAAGGCCAGCAGATTCTTGACCATATGGGAAGTACCGAACTTGCAGCAAATCTTTTTAGAGCTACGCAGACGGAGGAAAAACTTCGTCGTGAAAATATTAAGGGTAAGGAAAAGGCCAACCGTACGCATCGCCAAGTTGGTGCTAAGATTCGAAAGACCATTAAGGAAATCGGCGGCAGTATGCCGGAAGATTTACCGACTACGGAAAACATAAATAAGCTCGAGAGTAAGCAAAAAAAGAAACTGAAAGAAAAGTAATCAACATAATAGGTCATAACAGGAAAATTACATCGGAACTAATTATTTTCTTTTAAATTCTTATGCTGAGGAAATTCAGTATTTTTTCTTTTTACTAAAGCCGTTTATAAAGGTTCTGTATACATAGATTTTGATGCTAGTGCCGTTTCTATTAAATAAGTTTCACTTTTTCAACTTGTCATTCCGCACTTGATGCGGAATCCAGGGAGTTAAAAAACTGTATTCCCGCTTTCGCGGGAATGACATAAAAGTAGAAGTTTCTTTTTGGAAACGGCACTAGAACAGGTCACAACCATGGTACAAAATTTCGTTGGAGAAAAAATAGAATCTCAGATTTATATGAAGATGTACAAGATATCTGAAATACCAATCAGGGAAATTATCTTGAGTTGTTACTACTGAATATGACAGACATACTTTTCCTTTTGTAAGTTTTCGTTCGAATTTCTCCTTTGCATTCTCCGCGACTAATCTTGCAAACCTTTATAAAAAAATAACATTTTTACGTTGAACATATTGCCTTAATTTGTATAATGATATTAACGGGGGAGGCCCCATTCCGGGGCTGCGGAGTACTTGCTTCGATGGAGCAAAGCGGAGGCGAGCCGCACAGAAAAGAACAGCAGTTCAAGTCAGATATAATTGTAAATTCTTTACTAAAAAGGATTTATCAATGAAATTAATCAACAACCAGTTAACTAATTCACCAATTAACCAACAGTTCGTTGTATTATCCTGTAAATCCTGTCGGAACAGCGCGCGCAATAAAAACAAAATTATGCAAAACAAAGCCAATTTGGAAAACGCTCTGATTGACATAAGTGCATGCTATGTAAGTAGATATGGCAATTACCTTGTCTTTTTCCGCACAAAAAACAAAGCCAAACAAACCCAATTCAAACCCAATTTTAGCTCAAAATTGGGTTCGTTTTTCACGAACAAAGCCAATTTCAAACCCAATTATGTTAATCTGGGTAACTTGCGACAAAGATACTTGTGCTCTTGTGCACCTGTGTCTCTTCGAAAATCCGTGGAATCTTCGGTTAAATATAATTTTGTAAATCCTGTTAATCCTGTCAAAGGATACAGTGTTAATCCGTGTCCGCCTTTGGCGAGACCTCGCCTTTTGGCGGGCAAATCCATGTCTGATTATCCCCGGAATTATTTTTCATCGAGGATTGCAAGGCAGAGGAATTTTTTGCCTTCGAGAAATTCCAGTGAAGCTCCGCCGCCGGTCGAAATATGGCTGACCTTGTCCTCCAGGCCGAGTTTTTCTATTGCACTGGCACTGTCGCCGCCGCCAATTACACTGCGGGCGCCTTTGCTTGTTGCGTCTGCAACGGCCTTGGCGACAGCCTTTGTGCCTTCATCGAAAGGCGCGGTCTCGAATACGCCCATCGGGCCGTTCCAGACTATTGTTTTGGCCCCTTCGAGTTTTTCCGCAAAAAGCTTTTGTGTTTCCGGGCCGATATCCAGTCCGAGCCAGCCTTCATCTATATCTTTACCAACGGTTTTATGCTCCGCACCTTCTTTTATCTCCATGGCTACGACCGAGTCTTCGGGCAGAACGACCTCGCATTCGGCATCTTTGGCCTGGTTAAGCAAAGCTGTCGCTTTATCAAGGAAATCGTCCTCGCACAGACTGTTTCCGATTTTGTGTCCCTCGGCCTTGAGAAAGGTATATGCCATCGCGCCGCCTATCAGTATCATATCAACCTTATCGATAAGGTTCTCGATAACACCGATTTTGTCCGACACTTTTGCTCCGCCGAGAATTGCGACAAAGGGCTTTTCAGGATTGCTTACCGTATCGCCGAGAAACTTAAGCTCTTTTTCGATCAGGAAACCGATTACCCGGGGTTTACCTTCCATAAGCGATGGTACCGTGTACATCGATGCATTGTCCCTGTGTGCCGTTCCGAAGGCATCATCGACATATATGTCTGCCAAGTCAGCAAGCTGTTTTGCGAACCCGTCTTTTGCCTCTCGGAGCTGTTCATCTTCCTTCGCAGCCTTGTCCTTTATCGTTTCTTCTTTATGGAATCGCAGGTTTTCCAGCAGCATTACTTCTCCGGCTTTGAGCTTAGCAGCTTTTGCTTTAACTTCCCTGCCTATACAGTCGTTGGCAAAAATGACCTTCCGGCTGAGCAGTTCCGAGAGCCTTTTCGCAACAGGCTTCAGCGATAATTTTTCGTCTCTTTCGCCTTTGGGCCGGCCTAAGTGGCTCATTAAAATCAGTGCACCGCCTCCATCGAGCACTGCTTTTATCGTCGGCAGGGCTTTGACTATGCGGTCGTCGCTGGTAATGTTGCAATTATCGTCAAGCGGAACATTAAAATCGACCCGCATCAGGACCTTTTTGCCTTTAACGTCAATATCAGCTACAGTTTTCTTAGCCATAGTGGTCTCCTATGTTTTTTCTCGGAACGCCGTTTTGTTAAGCCTTTGCATTTCTGTTGATGAGATATTTCGCTATCACGCTGTTCAAACTTGCCTTTGCTTTCTTTTTCTGTGCGCAGCTTTGGAGGATATCGAGGTCGGTTTTCCAGACCACATCTCCGGGAGCCAGCAGAAACATACTCTTCGGCTCATAGTTATCATAAAGCCGGCCGTCCTTGTAATAGTAGTGCGTCCGGCATATCTCGGTTGGGTAGGCCCGCATAAGCGGAGGGATGTCGTGGGGCAAAAACCAGAGCTTGATTTCCCGCTCGGCCTCGGCAGGTGTAGTCGAAGCGTGGATAAGATTATCCATTCGATTATCGATAGTATTTCCCTTTGCGTCTTTGATTGGCACCAGTGTCCCCAGCGACCTGAGGCAGCCGGGCCTTTCCTCCCTTGCCTGGAGCGGATTTGTCGGGCCTGCTATTTTGCGGATTGTATTCAGGACATCGGGGCCCTGATAAACGAGCGCGATTACTCTGCGTTTCCATTTTTCATCTTCCGGGTAATGGGCTTTGCCTGTAATGAAGTCGAGCAGGGCATCATAAAAAACCTTTCCTTTATGTTCGGCGTAGTGCTCTTCGGCGAGCATTCTGTTGACATTGACAATCTTTGCAGCGGCAAACCGCGCTCCCGTATGAAATTCCGACAGCTGAGAAAGGATAAATCCCGTGACGGAATTCTTAAGGGCGTCCGGCTTGATGAGCACAAGCGTTTGTTCAAGCTCTCTTTTATCCATCTGACAATCCCTGCATATAAATTGCCCTGCAACAAAGAAGCACCGGCACAATCAGCATTTAGCAAGATACGTAACACGGACAACTTGTCCGTGTTAGCATTACATCTTTGCAATTCTTTCCATAATATCAACCGTTCTTTGCGAGTATCCCCACTCGTTGTCGTACCAGCTGACGACCTGAACCATATTGCCCTTTGTAATTGTGCACAGAGAATCGAAAATGCTCGAAGCCGGGTTTCCGATAATGTCACTGCTGACAATCGGCTCATCGCAGTATTCGAGTATGCCTTTCAGCTTTCCTTCAGCGGCAGCTTTGACAGCAGCATTGACCTCGTCGACCGTCGTCTCTTTTTTCATTTCTGCCACGAGGTTGACGCAGCTTCCGTCAATAACCGGCACACGAAGTGCGTAGCCGTCGAGCTTGCCGTTCAAATCCGGTATCACTTTCCCGACGGCCTTTGCCGCTCCCGTTGTCGTCGGGATAATATTCATAGCAGCCGCACGGGCGCGGCGAAGGTCCTTGTGTATCATATCAGCGACCCTCTGGTCGTTCGTGTAGCCGTGAATGGTCACCATAAGAGCCTTTACAATGCCGATTGCATCGTGAAGCGCCTTGACGAGCGGTGCAAGGCAGTTTGTCGTACAGCTCGCATTGGAAATACAGCTAACATTGGGTTTGAGAACCCCGTCGTTAACGCCCAGAACAACGGTTGCCTCGATATCGTCTTTTGCAGGAACCGTCAGAACAACCTTTTTAGCTCCTGCCTTGAGGTGGTCACCATAGCCGCCCTTTGGCGATTCTTTTGTCCGGAAAACGCCCGTCGATTCGACCACAATTTTTACATCCATATCCTTCCACGGCAGCTTCGTAGGGTCTTTTTCCGCCAGGACCTTGATAGCCTTGCCGTTTATTACAAGGTTGCCGTCCTTTAATCCCACGCTGCCGTCCCATTTTCTCATTACCGTATCGTACTTGAACAGATGCGCAAGACTTTTTGCATCAGACAAATCGTTGATTGCAACTAAGTCCAGTTCTCCACCCTGGCTGATTAATATTCTCGTTATCGCTCTGCCGATTCTGCCGAATCCGTTAATTGCTACCTTTGTCGCCATTTGCAATTCTCCTTGTTACTTAGTGTTCTCAATTAGCTTTTTTACTCTATTCCAGACGAACCAATTAGTTTATTTAGCCCGCCGGTATTTGTCAAGTTTTTACTGAAAACCGCTGCTTTTCGACTTCAGAACCTGATTTATTTGAAGTTTTATCGAAAAATTGCTTTTCGCAAAAAGTCTCAGACGTACTCGATTGTCGCCGGCGGTTTCGGTGTCAGGTCATAAAGGCAGCGGTTAACGCCGTCAATCTGCGTGATTAGCTCACACACCCGTTTCAATTTCTCCCAGCCAAGCTCGGTTACGGTCGCTGTTCGGGCGTCGACGCTCTCGATGCAGCGAACAACAATAATCCGGCCGAACTCTCTTTTATTATTTCTGATACCTGTCGCGTAATCATTGAGAAGTACCGCCATATACTGAAACGCACCCGTTTCCGCCAGCTCTTTTTCCACTATTGCCGTCGCTTTTCTGACAACTTCGAGCCGCTCAGCCGTCACCTCACCGACAATCCTCGCCGCCAGTGCAGGCCCGGGAAACGGTATCCGCTCTGCCAGCTCACCGGGAATACCAAGAAGTTTTGCAACCTCGCGAACGTCATCCTTCCGCAGCGTTTTAAGCGGCTCGAGCACCGTGTATCCGTATGATTTTTCCGTATCGATACCAAGCTGAGCAAGAATATTGTGCTGCCTTTTGATGCCTGCGACGGTCTCTTCGATGTCCGTCAGGATTGTGCCGTGCAGCAAAAACGTGGCTTTATATTCTTTGACCAACCTGCTGAAGACCTTCGAGTAAAATGTGTCCGTTATAGCTTGTCTTTTTTGTTCCGGGTCGGTAAGTCCTTTCAGGGCTGATAAAAATTCCTGACGTGCGTCAATCAGCTCTACTTTAATCCCCATATCGGCAAAGATTTTTACCACCCGCTCGGGCTCGCCTTCGCGCATCAGGGCGTTATCAACAAAGATTGTTTTCAATTGCTCGCCGATAGCCCGGTGTCCCAGCACGGTTACAGTCGAGCTGTCAACACCGCCGCTAAGCGCATTTATGGCAATTGCTTTGCCGACAGTTTTTTTGATATCAGATATTTGCTCTTCGATGAACTTTTCATAATCCATACTTCTCTCCTTACAAATTTTTTAATCCGACAGGAAAATAACCAAATCCATAAGGACAGAAGTTTAACATTTCCGCAGACGGCTGTCATCAAAATATACAATCTTTTTGCAAGGAGCTGTTGTGAATTTTGTCAGCCCATAAAAAAAGCCGGGCAAAAAAAAGCCCGGCCTGTGTGTGAGCAAGCTATATAAATTATTCGACAGGTTCTATCCCTTCTCGTGAAACTTCCAGCAAATATGTTTGACCTGCCTCTGTAACAACTTCCTGCTCAACCGTCTCTCTGCTGCCGTTAATAATGCTCGTACACAATATTCTAATCTGCCCCTCCAGAACACCTTTAAAAATAAACTGACCGGACTCATCAAACTTGGTATGCATAAACGGCATTGTAAATTCACCCTTATCTCCCGTTATCATAATGAAAACATTGGCATTCTGTTTTAAAAAATCGCTTTCTGTTTTTCCAGTTATAATTATCGGCCGGTCATCGAACACCAGCCGAACTCTCTTAATTTCAGATTTTGTTGGAGCTTCTACTCGATAACAAGCCGAAGCCAAAATCTCTTCTTTATCCTGTGAACTATCATCACTAAGCCGTTTCAAAATTACTATAACTTCTTCACCGGGTGACATCCCGCTTACCGTAACACGCCCCTTTTCATCAGTAAATACGTTTTTCATCTTCCAAGACAGGGGGTAAAACTGAGCCCCCTCCCAGTCCAGTACATTCACTGCTATATGTTCCATAGGTTTATCTTTTACGTCCACAACCTGTACTTCCATTTCACGGACAAACGGCACCATGATATCAAAATGATACTGCTGCTGAAGCTCAATAATAAACGGCTCACTAAATGCACTACGAGTTGCGTAGATGCTGCCGAAATCTTTTTCTGGTACAATAAAAATTTGAACTTTTTTTTCAGTCGGCCAAATATTATCTGCAACAAATCGCCCATCATTCGAAGTAAATTGTCTTATACGAGGTTTGGCATATACATGCTGATTCATTCTATTATCATCACAATATTGAAGATAAGCTCCTATTCCCTCAATAGGCTGGCCGTTTTCATCATTAACATCTATGGTAATCGTCGCAAAGAACTCCTTTGGCTTATAAACCTTAAAATTAAGACTCCTGTATTCGCTCTGTCCATCTACGACAATACTCGGATACCGGGAGGAGCTTATATTTTCAGCAAACTCCAGCAATGCAGGCCAGTCAAGCTCCCAGCTGCGTACATCTAAATTAACTAACCCCTTTGGCGCTCCTTTCGTTTCCCAACAGCCGTCTTTGTCAGTGATAGACCTGACAAAAAATTCATATCCACCTTCAGGCTTGCGCCTTCCCCCTGTACAGGTTATTGTCGCTCCCACGACCGGCTGACCATTGCTTGCCCAAACCACGCTGCCTGATAACGTCGCCCCCTCTTTGTCATTATTCACAGCTTCGAGTCCCTTTTCCATCTCCTGCACAATAACCTGCATATCTCCACCCTGTTCAAAGGTAAAAACCGAATCCACCAAATCCTGATTGTAATCGAGAACATCTAAACGTAAAATTTGCTCAGTATATCCGTCCTTTATTGCCTCCAACAAAACTGAATATATCATATGCGTATCGGATTCCACCAAAGATTCAAACTGTATCGTACCTCCGTATTCTTCAACCTTTACCTTATATAAATCATATGTCACTAAACCTTTGACTACTTTCTCAACTGGTTTCTCCTGAAAAAATCCAGAAAAATTCTCACTATACTCCATCTGTAGAAACGCCTCAATCACATCTATGCCTTTCTTTTGTGCATCTTCATAATACCAGGACGATTTCTTTGTAGCGGTATTATTTTTCACATCTATAACCCACAATACCGGCCCGTTGGAAATCTCAACATTACCATCATCATACTCTATCCTTAGTTTATTTGGCCGTTTTGCCCATAGCTCTAGCACTTTCCCGGATTGAATTATTCTGGCATGTATACTTTGAACATCACCTATTTTGTTAAATACTTCACCGAACGCAACCCCCGATGATTTAAACTCAAAATTGGCAAACACCAAATAAAAAACTATTACAAACACCGCCGCAGCCACAAATTTTATAATCCGACTTCTCATAATCATTCTCCATAAATTCAGCTTCTTTGTTGACGATTTGGCGCTGCTGCTTGCGGGGCCTTGCTGCAAGGCCTTTAGTGCTTCGGGATTTTTGCTTTTCCAGCTTTCAAAATCGAATTCGACTTTTCCGCCGTTAATCGACCTTGAAATCTTTTCATCCAGATTATTGTCCTGCTCTTTCATAATTGTCACCGTCTAACTTTTTAATTTTTTTTGCAATCAGCTTTTTTGCCCGTCTTAACCTGCCGTTAATCGCCTGACTCGATATTCCCAAAACCTGAGAGATTTTCTCGTACGTCATCCCGTCATAAAACTTCAGGTAAATAATCTCTCGCATCCTTTCCGGCAGTTGTGTCACCAGCGTTCTTACCCGCTCGATTTCTTCAAAATCCTTTGGGTTTTGCTCGGCTGATATCGCTGACAAATCACGGTCTTCATAATTATCACTTCTTCTCAGCATATCGGTGCAGGCATTTCTACAAATTATCCCGAGCCACGATGCGAATTTGCTTTTGTCTCTTAAGGACCTGAGTTTAAAACAAGCTTTTGTAAAGGTCTGTTGAGCAATATCCTCTGCAAGGTGCTTATCATTAACTTTTGAATGAGCAAGTGCTACCATAGCTGTATAGTATCGGCTGCAAATCTCGCCGAAGCTTTCGACATCACCGTCAAAAGCAGCTTCAATAAGTTCCAAATCTGTTTTTGTTTCCAATTCTCTTTCCAATACTAAATTCCAATACCAGCCGGTTTCTGCTTATTTGACGTAAGACTCATTATATAATGGGCGCAAAAAAACCGCTTACTGAAAAATATATCAAAAAATACTCTTCTTAGCGCATAAAAAAAGCCGGGCTTTATAATACCCGGCTTAAATCCCAAATCCTATCTGATAAATTACTGAGGCAGGTTTTCAGGTGCAACCTCTTCAATATGTAAATCACCAAACATCACACGATAGTATTCCGAACCTTCCGGCCGATACAAGAATACTGCAGTGTTAGCATCGCCAAGTTCCACACCCTTGCCGACATAGTGCCAATCGGTATCGCTGAATTCAAGTTGTCGAAAGAATATAAATCCTCGCCCCATTGCCGCACCAATCTGCATTTTCTCTTCGTCAGAAATGTTCAACTGATCTATCTTTTGTCTAAGTGCAGGACGCATTTTCAATATATCTTTAGCGCTCACGCTGTCTGGAAAATTTCCGCCGAGTACATGTTCTGCCCAAAATTGCAGAATAATAATGAAATCCTGCTCGTCGAAATCAGTATAATCCAGTTCCCCCTCATGCAAGGTATATCCGTCAGGTATGTCCATGCTAACCAGCGATTCATCTACCGGCACATCAAACTCGATATTTTTGATAATGGTTTGTGACTGTCCCATCAGCATCTCAATGCGTATAGGTGCGGCCGTTTCAGCATCAGCCCAGATCGTAAGTTTTATATTTGGTACGCTAAGCAAGAATCCAACGGCACTTTGGCCATTCATCCATCGCTGCCCAAGTTCCTGTACCGGCCATTCAGGGTGGTTTTCCATGTCAGCCACAATATCTCGGACCATGCCCAGATAGCTGTTCATATATTGCTGAATAGGCCCCTGTATATCTACATATACCGCGCTTTTCTCAGACGGATCCAATCTGAGCGCCCTGGCATTATCAAGATCGATTATCGCGAGTCCCATATTAGGGATCGTTCTTCTGATTTTAGAACCGACTACTATATCGTGTACAACCAGCCCCGTTTCTTCACTACCTACAACTAAATCAAGAACTACCGTTCGGGCATTAAGGATGGGTTCAATGACATCCGCAAAGGTCACAGTGCCTCCGAGGAATGGAGTAACGCCTACTATTACCGCTGCTATTATTACCGCAGCAGCGGCTAATTTTATAATTGGACTTTTCATAATTATTCTCCAGAAGTTAATAGTTTTACCGGCCTGGCCGGCAGTTTTTAGTTTCTCTTTTTGTTCCCGAAGAATCCGGTTGAAAACTTCAGCCTCTAAATCACTTTCTGCGAGAGCCTCGCCGTTGCTTATAAGAGATTTGTGAAGCTTCTCGAGTTTTTCAAGCTCTGCGGAGCAGTTGGCACAGCTTTTGACGTGCTCAGAGATTCTCTTCTTTTCGGCCTCATCAACCAGACCTTCGAGAAAACCAACTAACAATTCTTTACATTCTGCGCAGTTCATTTTGACACCTCATAATTCGAATTTTGCTTTTGCTCCAGATTATCCCGGAGCATAGCATAGGCCCTTGATAACTGTTTTGTAACCGTCCCCAGCGGCATACCCGACTGTTTTGCTATATCTTTGCAGCTCTGCCCGCCGTAGTATCTCAATAGAACTATGTCGCGGTATGTATCAGGCAGTGCTGAAACGGCTGCTTCCAGCCCATAATCAGGCGAAAGCTCCGCCCTTGCTGTCTGAGCCGCGTGCGCTTCGATGAATTCACGCTTTTGCTCGATTTGTTTTCTCCTTCTCATCTCTCTTGCGACACGCTCACCGATTCCCAGAAGCCATGAAAAAAATGCCTCAGGATTATTTAGTTTCTCCATCTTAAAATATGCCCTTACAAGTGATTCCTGGGCCGCCTCCTCTGCCATCTCTAAGCTGTAAAGTTTGCCTGCAAGGTATGCCAGCAGGGCTTTCTGGTACCGGCGGACGAGGAACCGAAAATCGTCCGGATGGCCATCCAAACATCTTTGTACATAATATTTATCGCTATCACTCATATCAGCACCTAAAAAAAGTTTATTTCGGTTACTTGTTCCGTTATATAGTGATACTCAGCCGGTCTTTGCGACAAAAAAATAAAAAAATTTTTAAATTTTTATTTTTTTAACGTCTGTTTTTGCTCACAATCCATAAGCTGAGAAAGCGTGTTCAAATCCGGCAAATTGAAGATTCCAGCGATGAATTCCGAATAAAAACCAAATCCTCGGCAGCCAATAATTCAAAAAAAATCCGACTCGGATTAACACAGAATAAAAATAATAGGAAAAATTTTAGACGCGGATTTACACGGATTAACACTGTAATTTTCTTAGCCACAGAGCGGCTGAATATAAACAACAAACCTGCGGTGAATCCTTCGACTTAGCTCAGGACAAGACCGCAGGCTAAATATAAAAGAATCTGTGTAAATCCAGTGTTAATCCGTGTCAAAAAAATCTCTGTGTGCTCTGTGACCTCTGTGGCTTAAATTAATATTTCACGAGACACGAGTATCAAGAATCGATAATCGACTTACAGGCTTCTTTCGACAAAGCCCGTATCTATCTTGTTCTTGACGAAAAGATTGTGTGAAAGAATAGTTCTGCAGGCGCCGATTGTGGTCTTTATCGGCTCGATAACAAATTCACCAAGCGCCCTTTTCATCGTCGCTATCGTCTCATCGCGAGTCGCCCGATGGACAATCAGCTTGGCAATCATCGAATCGTAATTGGCTGGAACCGTATAGCCCTGATAAACGTGTGTATCAACGCGAACGCCCGGCCCGCCCGGCGGAATATATCTTTCAATCCTGCCCGGCGACGGCGAAAATTCTTTCTGCGGGTCCTCGGCGTTTATCCTGCACTCCATCGCAACACCGTTATGGCCGATATCCCTCTGCTCCAAATCGAGCTTCTCTCCCGCCGCCGTCCGAATCTGTAATTGTATCAAATCGAAACCGGTAACCATTTCCGTTACCGTATGCTCGACCTGGATACGCGTATTCACCTCGATAAAATAAAAATCCTTATTCTTATCCAGCAGAAACTCGACCGTCGCAGCGCTGTTATAGCCCGCCTCTTTAATAAGCCTCATCGCCGCGACGCACAGCTTTTCTCTGGTATGCTCGTCAAGTACGGGGCAGGGTGATTCCTCAATCATCTTCTGATGTCTTCTCTGCGTCGTGCAGTCCCTCTCGTAGAAATGCAGAATCTTGCCGAACTTATCCGCTAAGACCTGCACCTCGACGTGACGCGGCTCAGCTATAAACTTCTCAAGGTACACCGAGCCGTCGCCGAACGCCGCCTGGGCCTCAGAGCGGGCGGCACTAAAGCCCTGCCGAAAGCTAATCTCATTATGTGCAAGTCTCATCCCGCGTCCTCCGCCCCCCGCCGCTGCCTTGATTATCACAGGGAATCCTATCTGCTCTGCTATCTTCAAAGCCTCCGCTTCGTTCTCTACTACTCCCTGTGAGCCCGGCACAATCGGCACCTCCGCCTTTTGTGCCAACTCTCTTGCCCTCGCCTTGTCACCGAGAAGTCTCATCGCCTCTACAGGCGGGCCTATAAATTCTATCCCGCAGTCACCGCATATCTTGGCGAACTCCACGTTCTCGGCTAAAAAGCCGTAGCCGGGATGAATCGCATCGACATCGGCAATCTCCGCAGCACTTATTATCCGCGGAATATTAAGATAGCTCTGAGCTGCCGGTGCGGGGCCTATACATATCGCCTCATCGGCAAATTCAAGATAAGCTGCGTCCTTATCAGCCTCCGAATAGACCAGAACAGCGCCTATCCCCATCTCGTGGCAAGCCCGCATTATCCTGACCGCTATCTCACCGCGATTCGCTATCAATATCTTCGAAAACATATCTTACCGCCGGCACCTGAAAATAAAAATTAAACACCGCTGACCCTGAAAAGCACCTGACCGTACTCGACAGCCTCGCCGTTCTTGACAAGTATCTCTGCAATCGTCCCGCTCACCTCCGCCTTTATCTCATTCATCACCTTCATTGCCTCGATGATACAGACAACAGAATTTTCTTCAACCTTGCTGCCAACCTCCACAA
>CAYNDE010000033.1:0-14048 GCA_964395535.1 uncultured Pirellulales bacterium | reverse complement strand
TATAGACTCTGCGCTTGTCGATGTTTTTGCTGACATAATTTTCGAGCTCGCCCTCTGAGTGTAGAAATCTGAAGAAGTGAGGTGATGAGCCGATTTTTATGAACTGCTGATATCCCGTTCTGTAGAGGATAGTCTCACTGTGAGCGACATAAGGCGAATCTGTTATCTGAACGGCGGGTATCGAAAAGACGGAATCGACAGGTCCGAGGCAAAAAAAGCAAACGAGCATTTCTCTGCCTGCCATCGAGCCCTTCAAAAAGGAGCGTACTTCCTGCACACCGGTTTCTTTTTCGATGGAATTGAGACTCTCGCCGAGCTGCGAGCCGGCCGGCAGCAAATATTTCGTCCGAGCTTTGTCGCGAGCCTGGTCGTAAAATCCATCAAAGTGGATGGTGTGTCCCTTTATATTGAGAGGTCTTTCTTCGCCGGTTTTTATTGCGAGGTCCCTGATGTACTGCGCATCGTCAGGCGAATCGGTGCAGACATAAACTGAGTCAGGAGCGGCCAACTCGATTGCGTCGGCGATGAACTGGTGCATTTTGGGATTATCCAGCTCAATGAGTCTTTTATAGTGTTCATCATTTAATTTTTGTTTCAGAAAATCTTTAACTTTACTCATACTGGAATTCTTCCTGCCAGGTTTAGTTCTGTTTTTTCGGCTTGTTCGGCCGCCAAACGGCCCTGCAGCCACATATTAGTTTTAGTACGCTCAAAAAATCAGGGGATTCTACCAGCAACAGGTGTGCTGCGTCAACTTCTTTTTGCGAAGTTTTACGTACCCGCAGGCGCTGTGTTCCGAGGCAACAATACTCCCAACATAAAGTTGGGGGCTAAACGAAAAAAGATGAAGTTTGTGGTGCGAGAAAATAGGTTTGACGTTCAAATCGGGTGTTATTATACTTGCTGGATTAAAAACTGAAAAATATGGAGATAAAGATGAACAAGGAGAAGATTTCAGCAGAAGGGATAACTTTCGACGATGTCCTGCTGATACCCGCCAAGAGTGATTTTGTTCCGAGCCAGGCAGAGACAAGCAGCCAGCTTACGAGCAATATATCAATAAACATTCCTATTGTGTCGGCGGCGATGGATACGGTTACCGAGTCGGCACTGGCAATAGCGCTGGCGCAGGAAGGCGGCATCGGGATAATTCATAAGAATCTCACAATCGAAGCGCAAAGACTCGAAGTTGCGAAGGTCAAGCGTTCCGAGAACGGAGTAATCCTCGGCCCGGTGACTTTGACGCCGGATGAGCCGGTGAAAAAGGCACGGTACCTGATGATTGAGTATCACGTTTCAGGAGTGCCGATTGTCGAAGGTAAAAAGCTGGTGGGGATAATTACGAGCAGGGATTTGAAGTTTCTGAAAGACTACGATGTGAAGATAAGCAGCGAGATGACAAAAGATAACCTGGTGACGGGCCCGCCGGGAACAACACTTGAGCAGGCAAAAGTGATACTTCAAAAACATAAGGTTGAAAAACTGCTGCTTGTCAATGACAACGGCGAGCTGGCCGGCTTGATTACAATGCGTGATATCGACAGGGTTCAGCAGTTTCCTTTATCGGCAAGGGACAGCCGGGGAAGGCTTCGAGTTGGAGCGGCGGTCGGAGTCAACGAATATGAACGAATCGAAGCGCTGATAGGCGCCGACGTGGATGTGATTGTGGTCGATACCGCTCACGGACATTCGCAAAACGTTATAGATACGGTGAAAGGGATTAAAAGCAAATACGATATCGACGTGATTGCGGGTAATATTGCAACGGCACAGGCTGCGCGAGATTTGATAAAGGCGGGCGCTGACGCAGTCAAGGTTGGAATCGGGCCGGGAGCAATCTGTACAACAAGGATTATCTCTGGCGTGGGAGTACCGCAAGTTACGGCGATAATGGACGTGGCAGACGAGGCGGATAAACATAATATACCGGTGATTGCGGACGGTGGGATAAGACATTCGGGAGATATAAGCAAGGCGATTGCAGCAGGAGCGTCGAGCGTGATGCTGGGTTCATTATTCGCAGGCCTGAAAGAAAGCCCAGGCCAACTTGTTATCTATAAAGGAAGACAGTTCAAGGAATACAGGGGAATGGGCTCTTTAGGAGCAATGGTGAAGGGTTCGGCGGAGAGGTACGGGCAGAAAAGCTCGACAACAAAGGATAAGCTTGTTCCGGAAGGTGTCGAAGGCAGGGTGCCGTACAGGGGGACATTAAGTGAGTTTGTTTATCAATTGGTCGGCGGGCTGAGGGCAGGGATGGGCTACTGCGGAGCGAGGAATATCGAAGAGCTGAGAAAGGACGGCAGGTTCGTGCGACAAAGCAAGGCTTCAATCACCGAGTCACATCCTCATGATATTCAGATTACTAAAGAGTCGCCGAATTATTCAGCGATGGAGCCTTTTATTGATTGAATTTATTCTGATTGAGGGTCAATTTGGACTTTGATGGTATTGCGATGAGCCACGAGACAATAGCAATTCTGGATTTCGGCAGTCAGTACGTGCAGTTGATAGCGAGACGTGTTCGCGAGCAAAATGTTTTTTCACTCATTTGCAGCGGTGACATATCGGCTGATGAATTGAGAAAATTAGATGTGAAGGGGCTAATACTTTCGGGCGGGCCTGCGAGTGTCAGGGACAAAGATGCGCCGCGATGCGATGGGGCAATCTTCGAGCTGGGCGTGCCGATTCTGGGGATATGCTACGGGATGCAATTAGGCTGTCAGATACTGGGGGCGGATATTGTGGCGGCAAAGACGAGGGAATACGGCAGGACGAGTCTGCGCATCCTCAGCAAGAAAGATTTATTTGCGAACCTGCCCGACACGATTATGGCCTGGGCAAGTCACGGCGACCAGGTCGGGCAATTGGGGGCAGACTTCGAGAAGCTGGCTGAGACATCGAGCTGTCCATTCGCAGCAGTCAAACACAAAAAAACGAAATTCTTCGGTGTCCAGTTTCACCCGGAAGTTTCGCACACGCCCAAAGGCAGCGAGATACTGCAGAATTTTCTTTATGATATCTGCGGCTGTAAGGGTGACTGGAAGATGAGCGATTTTGTAGCTGAGGCTACAAAGGCCATCAAAAAGCGGGTCTGCGGTGCTAATGTGATATGCGGCTTGAGCGGCGGTGTGGATTCATCCGTTACAGCGAGCCTGGTCAATAATGCGGTCGGCGAACAGCTTGTGTGCATATTTGTAGATAATGGTTTTTTGCGGAAAAATGAGCGGGCCTGGGTTGTCTCGACCTTCCGTGACCATATCGGGCTGGATTTGCGGGTCGTCGATTGGTCGGAGCAGTTTCTCTCGGCGCTGAAAAATGTGACGGAACCACAGGAGAAGCGAAGAATAATCGGAGCGGAATTTATAAGCGCCTTCAAGTCGGAGGCGACGAAGATTAAGGATGTTAAATTTCTTGCTCAGGGGACACTTTATCCGGACGTTATCGAGTCCGGCTCTGGAAGAAACGGTCCGGCAGCAAATATAAAACTGCACCATAACGTAGGTGGACTACCGGCTGAGCTTGGCTTCGAGCTAATCGAGCCTTTGCGTGACTTATTCAAGGACGAGGTGCGCGTCGTTGGTGAATATTTGGGATTGCCGGAAGATATCGTATGGCGACATCCCTTTCCGGGGCCGGGGCTTGCAGTGAGAATTTTAGGTGAGGTGACGAGTCAGCGGCTTGAGACGCTTCGAGCTGTTGATGAAATATTGATTGATGAGATAAAAAGTGCCGGTCTTTACAGAAAGATTTCGCAAGCGCTCGCGATTTTACTGCCGATATCAACGGTGGGCGTTATGGGAGACGAGCGAAGCTATGAAAACGTGGCGGCGATTCGTGCGGTGGAGACAAAGGATTTTATGACGGCTGATTTTTCACAGATTCCGTACGAAGTGCTCGGCAGGATATCGAGCAGGATAATTAACGAGGTCCGAGGAGTCAACCGCGTTGTATATGATATATCGAGCAAGCCGCCGGCAACTATAGAATGGGAATAAAAATTCGTATTGCGTGATGCGTATTGCGATGCCCGATGCAAGTGACCCCTCATTTACATTCGGGGCTCTGCGGCGCAATGATAACGTTTTCGATGCTTGATGCTTTTTGTTCGAGGAGGTTTAAGATAGTAATTGGAACTTTGGGGATTCATATGGAGGAAAAAATGCGATTTGCTTTCTCTGCAAAAATAATTTTTATGGTTTCTGTTTTTATCTGCGGTTGTTCAGAACAATCGGGGGAAAGAACGTCTTTCAATGATCTTGTGGATACAGCCTGGAATGATTGTTTAGGTCTGCCGAAAGATATAATTGATGATTCGAAGGATACATTTTTCGAAAGAGACAATCAGATACTGCTCGGCCTTGCGGGCGGAGCGAGCATCGCGATGCATCAGGGGGCCGACGATAACCTGGCAGGTTATTTCGAGAAACACGAGGTTTTTCACAGTGCCACCGACAGGGGTTTGAAGCTTTTCGGCGGGCCGGGAATTCATTTCGCCGGTGCGAGCATTTGGTATGCTTTGAGCGTTAATTCTGGCGACGATTTTAACAAAGAAAGGGCCTGGACAATGATAAGGGCGCTGTCACTAACCAGCCTGACGACGACCGGGCTGAAAGCTATCAGGAATAACGAAACACCTGCAGGTAACAAATGGGGCTGGCCAAGCGGGCATACGTCGAGCTCTTTTGCGGTTGCCTCGGTGCTGGATGAGTTCTACGGGCCCAAAGTGGGTATCCCCGCATACGCGGCGGCGAGCCTTGTGGCCCTTCGGATGATGGACCAGAAAGACCACTGGGGCAGTGACGTCGTGTTCGGGGCTACGTTGGGCTGGGTAGTCGGGCATACGGTGGCGGGCAAACACAAACAGCTCGAGGTGGCAGGCTTTAAGGTTATGCCGTACGTAGTAAGCCCACGAGGAGCGATAACAGGCGTTACACTGGTCAGGCAATTCTAAGCACCAACTCCGATAGCTTTTTCAAACAAATCTGCCTAAACCGAGAAATTCTCAAAAGGCAATAAAAATCAGAACAAATAAAATAGATTGAAAATTCATTAGTTCGCGGTAAACTGTCCGATTGTATTAAAAAAATGTAGTTTGCGGGATGCTAAAGATGGCGGAATTTAAGATAGAACCATCGGAGCGGATAAAACGGTTGCCTCCTTACCTTTTCGGTCGGCTTAATGCTTTGAAGCTGGCCAAGCGTCAGCAGGGCGCCGATATTATAGATTTAGGGATGGGTAATCCGAACGACCCGATACCAAAGATTATTATAGACAAACTCTGTGAGGCTGCCCAGGACCCTCGCAACCATCGCTACAGTGCATCAAAAGGTATCAAGAACCTGCGGTTAGAGATGGCCAGAAAATATTCAAGGCTGTGGGGCGTGGAACTCGACCCGGAGACGGAGGTGCTGGCGTGTATCGGGTCGAAGGAAGGCTTCAGCCATATGTGCCTTGCGATGCTTGGGCCTGGCGATACGGTGGTTGTTCCGGACCCGGCTTTTCCTATACATAACTACTCAGTTGCGCTGGCAGGTGCAAACGTAATATCGGTGCCTCTGGGCAATGACCAGAAGTTCCTGGACAATGCTGCAGAAGTTATTGAGCATCTGTATCCTCGTCCGAAAATTTTGATTCTTAATTACCCAAACAACCCGACGGCGATGACGGTCGATGAAGGCTTTTTCGAGACGATAGTCGATATGGCCAAACGTCTTAAGATAGCGGTGATACACGATTTTGCTTACGGTGAAAGCTGCTTCGATGGCTATAAGGCGCCGAGTTTCCTTTCCGCTAAAGGAGCCAAAGATGTCGGTGTTGAATTTACAACGATGAGCAAGGCGTATAATATGGCTGGTTTCCGAATAGGATTTGTGGCGGGCAATAAAGATATGATTGATTACCTTGCGACGATAAAAGGCTATTACGATTACGGGATATTCCAGGCGATTCAGATTGCAGGCATAATTGCTTTGAGAAGCTGCGATAATGAAATAACTACTCAAAACAAGAGATATCAATCGAGACGGGACGTTGTTTGCGATGCTCTTGGCAGGCTCGGCTGGTCGGTTGAAAAACCGAGAGCGTCGATGTTTGTCTGGGCGAAAGTGCCGAAAGAACACTCAAAAGGCAAGGGGAGTATCGATTTTGCGATGGATTTGATGGAATATGCAGAAGTGGCGATAGCACCGGGCAGGGCATTCGGTGAAAACGGGGAGGATTATATGCGTATAGCATTGGTGGAAAACGAGCAGCGGCTTCGCCAGGCAATCCGTAATATCAGCAGATATATACAGCAAAAGCCTATAAGAAAGGCTATGAAAAAACCGTAGCAAAAGCAACCGCTCTGCCCAGATTCGTCAGAAATATAACTTGAATCTGAAAGACCATTTTCAGGATGCTCTGTCCGCAGAGCTAAAAATCTCACATCAAACAAGGCAGGAACAAATTTTTTTATTCCTGATTTCCAATAAAGTCTTCAATTTCTTTTCACAAAGCTGCATTCCGGGCACACAAAGCAGGGGCAGGCAAATATATAAGAAAAAAATTTTAAAAAAAGACTTGACTTTCGGACAATAATCTGGTTAAATACGCATACCAGTTTGGGGGTGATGAGAAAACTCTATAGCAGAAGGTATTATTTTAATTGCTCCATTGAGTGCTTTTCTGTACGGACTGATTTTGGGTGAGATTTCGCACAGATGAAGGCGGTTTTAGAGCTATGGAGTGGGGGTGAGGAAAGCAGGCGAGAAGACTCAAACAATACAAAGCGAAAGGTGTGCGCGCTTCGACAAAGAGGATATGTGATTATAGATAGTATATATAAATAATTGCTTAAGGATTACTTACAAAAAAGCTGTAACGATGAATATAAAAGGATTAACAGTTTCTTTCTTCTCCTTCTTCGCTGGGTTTGTACTTTCTGCGGGAAGTAATTACGGCAAACCCGGCGCGTAAATCGACACGGAAGAACCGTGATGAAAATAAATACGAGGAGATATAAAAAAATTGAGGCGGTGATATAATTAAAGGAAAAAGGGTGATAATATGAAAAAAGGAAATTTATGGTTACCCCTGGCACTTATTATAGCGTTTTCCGCACAGAGCGCCAATGCCGTGTTAATTCACTTCGACGACGTCCCCTTAGGAGTGTACCCAGTTGGTGGAGGTTTCACCTCATCAGGTGTTGAGGTAACAATTGAAAACATGTGGGTCCCGGCAGCTCTTTCCACAATAGTGAATGGCAACTACGCAGAGATTGTAAATCCCGGTATGGTCGGCCCCGGCGCAGGAAACGAGTTGAAAATGAGCAACGTATTAGCTAATTTTGCCTTAGATGATCCTTGCCCGTCGTGCACCATTGCTTTATTTTTTGCGGAGTTTGGCAACTTAGTTAATCTCGGTATCAACAACTCCATTCTTACAGCCGCTGACTTTGCTGACCTGAACGGGCTGACAATTGAAGGAGCATTAATATCGGTAATACAAACTCCAAACAACCAGGGCGCAATGATGCTTATCAATGGTAACGTCGAAACATTCCAGATAGGCGGGGAAGACCTTTATGTCGACAGTATATTTATTGAGTCTGTCCCGGAACCGACAACAATTGCATTGCTTGGCCTGGGCGTATTTAGCCTGCTGATTAAAAGAAAAAAGAGCTGGTAAATAAACGCTGATATAAATCGGCGGTGAGGCGTGCGGAAAGAACTTGTTTTGAATTAAATTCTATTTGAATAATAGAATTTGTTCAGGATAAAAAGAATTATTCCCCCCTATGAGCGAAGCAGGAAAGCCGCAGGAAATATTTTCTGCGGCTTTTCGTATATACAGGTTTATCGCCTATCGGATTACTTTCAGCGGTCGAGGCAATTCAGCTTATTTCAGCAGTGTTGCGGGGTCGAGATTTTTCGACTCTATATCCTTGAAATACTTGACGGTGCCGACCTTCAATTCGATTGTAGCTTCATCGTCACAGACAATAATCCCTTTCGGGTGCATCTGCAGTGCGCTGACGGTGCACATATGATTTACGCTGCACTCTATAGCCTGCTGCAGTGCTCTTGCCTTTTTATGGCCATTAACAATAATCATCACTTCACGAGCATCAAGAATAGTTTGCACACCAACAGTTAGAGCGGTTTTTGGTACTTTATTAATGTCACCATCGAAAAATCTCGAATTGGCAATGATGGTGTCATAAGTCAAGGTTTTTATTCTCGTCTTTGAGGCCAAGGAAGAGCCGGGCTCATTGAAAGCGATATGGCCATCAGGGCCTATACCCCCTATAAAAAGATGAACGCCGCCGACCTTTTTGATTTTTTCTTCATACCTCACACATTCAACCTCAAGGTCTGCCGCATTTCCATCAAGAATATTGACGTTTTCCCTGGCGATATCTACATGGCTGAAAAAGTTAGTCCACATAAAAGAGTGATAGCTTTCGGGGTGGTCCTCGGGCAGGTTCACATATTCATCCATATTAAAAGTAACGACATTTTTAAAAGAGATTTTACCGGCCTTATGCAATTTGATAAGTTCTTTATACATACCAAGCGGGGAAGAGCCGGTCGGCAGTCCCAGGACAAATGGTTCTGATTCGGCGGTTTTGAATCCTATCATTTTTTTAGCCACATAATTAGCGGCCCATTTTGAGACAAGTTCATAGTTCGGTTCAATTATTACTCTCATAAAACTCTCCTGCAATTACATTGTTAAAATTCGGTTGGCAGAAATTTTAAGCAATTATTGCCTTATCCGCATTTTTCAAGGCGGCTGATAAGCTCATTACCGAGCTCTGTTTTATTTTTAATATGCTGCTCGATTTCTTTGACAAAGCTGTTTTCTTCAAAAACACCTCTGACGGCGGCAAAGTCGAGCTGTTTTGTCTGTTCATCACCGTCAAGGCCGAAGCCGATCTGTGCGGTAGCAGAGAATTCCTTTTTGGCGTCGGCATAAAGCTTATGGTCAAGATTTATGACAGCCTCTTTCCATCTGTTCACCATCTCGATGATGTCTTCGGCGGTCATATTATCTATATTTTTCCCGAGCTGCTGCTGCAGAATAGATGCGGCCCAGGCCCACTCGTAAACGGGATATTGTTCGTGCATCGAGCGGAATGCATCGTTTAGCTTTTCAAGGTTTGCAAGAGTACCGTTTTCAATATCATCGAGAAGTTTATCGACACACTGTTGGGGAGCAAAAAGGCCGGCCAAATCGAACCATTTACCGGTACCGACGTCGCTTTGAGCCTTGAGTTCCTCTCGCAATTGCTCTGCATCTTTGAAATTTTTCCCCTCGAGCCGTTTAATCAGACAATTGCCAAGAAATTTGTTAATACCAATCTGATAAAATTCGATGCCTCTGTCCAGAGAGGCGTTTTTAATTTTTACGCTGTGATATGTAAAATAATCAGAAGTTGGACCGGAAGTTGCTTTCAGATTTTTGAGCAGCCCCAATCCGTTGAGCATTTTTTGGATTGTGTATGGGCTGAGGAGCTTAAAGTTTATGTAGTCAAGTTTGTCAGGGTCTTTTCTTTTGTCACGTTTGGGCCACTTTCTGGCATCACGCACTGTTCCGACACTTCGCAGGTTAACGCCTGGCGCGAGAATACTTTCATCTTCGTGCTCAATAAGGTAGGAGAACGGCAGGTCTGCGGTGTCGGAATTTCTATAATGCCTTCCCATAACAACGGTGAAGGCGCCGATTTTCATCGGCCAGAGAACATAGGAATCACTGGTGGTTTTAGAGCCCCTCTCGACAATGCCCTGATGAACGGGTCCTAATTTATACATATGGTTGCTCTGGTTCGAGCCGCTTCCTGCGTTCAAAAATGAAAACAGTCCGGCAATTAAAAGAGTCGATTTGTGATGCGTTACGGTGTACGGGCCGGCAAAGATTGCACAGGCCTCGCCGTGAAAGCCGGCACAATTAGCAAAGAAGACCGAGTTTTCCGCGGAATACTGTTTCGAGAGGACCGTTCCCTGCCCAACGAAGCATTCACAAATTATAGTTCCATCAGAGACCTTCGAGCCGCTGCAGCAGATAAAGTCTTCGGCATAGACGCCAGGGCCTATATACACGGGGTCGTCGGGATTGCTGTTGATTGAACCATTTCGGAGTCTGTTTGCACCTTCAATGACGGCTGCCGGGCCGACTTTTACGTCTTTTATAATTCGCGAGTTGATGATTTTCGCACCCTTGGCAACAAGGCCGACCGACGAGGTAACCGAGGCGGTATAGTCGGTAATCATCTTCTTTAACTTTTCAATCACTTTCGGTCTGTGGCGATAGAATGCTATTACGTAAGCGGTGTGTGCTGAAAGACGGTCATAAATAGGCGTTTCTCTTCCCCCTGTCTCGTCAAGCAGTGATATCTTCGTGCCGTTACCAAACGCACTTTCACCTTCCACAGCCAGCAGGTCAATATTCTCGATAAGAACATCATCTTCAATAACGTAGTTTGCTATATAGTTTTTGACGTGATTAATGTACACATTGTTGCCTATGCGGCAGTTATGGATGGCAGCATTAGTAATACCGGTAGGTTTTTTAATACCGCCAAAAAAAACGACTTCCTTATTAAAAGAACCCAGCTGGACATCTCCTGAAAAGTGTGTCGTTTTTATTCGAGAAGGTTCGAAATCCTTTGCTACGCTGACTTTAGACCAGTCAGAACAGGTGCATCCCTGGCTGGTAAGCTGGTCGGTTTCCTCAACAGATAACGGGCGGAATTTTTCTGCCATATTCTTTCCCCTTATATTTAGCATTCGCCAGGCTCTACCGAAGGCAAGCCTTCTTTTTAGCATAACCTGTAATTGAGCGGTTAGCAAACAGGTTTTAATCCGGAGAATATACCAAATTTAGACAGGAAAGCACAAGTGCCCAAATATGAATAGAAATTATCAGTATCTCTAATGATGCGTATATATAATACTAAAGAGATATAGCAATTAAAGAGGGCTATTACTTTTGTCAATAACTTTGCGGACATCGTGCGTTTCTGTTTTTAGCTGTTTCATAAAGCAATCAGCGGTTTTAAGGCGCTTTTCGACAAGTTTTCTGCCGGATTCGAAGTGAAAATCGTCCTTCAGACGTATCCTGCAGCTTTCGCCCAACCACCTCGGCGAACAAATCGAGCAGATGGCCGGAACCGGCCGACTCAAAAAAAGTCGGAGCGAAACGTATGTGAACAAACAGTAAGCGCTACTGCGGCGACTGCTTTTACAACGTCAATGACAAAAAAAGTTTCGCCTTTCTGAAAATCTAACAGTGAATTTGTAAGATAAAAAGTTTATCCGGTCAAAGTTTTTAATAACATTAAGGGACTTAAAGTCTCCAAGCTCAGCGATAATCAGATAAACGAAAAAATTTCCGGAAAAAAATGAAGCGATTCGTTGGCAAGCGCCGATGTTTAACATATAGTTGAGTTTTCCTGAGAGTCACTGTTAAACTCCAGAAATTCTTCATGGATGAAAGAAATGTCGAATCAGCCTCGGGTAGTTAAAGTATTATCGGCACTTGTTGTTTCAATGACAACCGGTGTTATAGTTTTGATGGCGTTGGGCAATAACGCGCCTCTGGCAGGACCATTCTCGCTTTCAGCATACACCAGGCTTGACCCTATTGAGAAAGCAATAAATTCAATAGCTCCCCAATCACCTGAGCGCTGGAACAGCATTGAGATATACTACAGCGGCAGCAAGGCCGGCAATATTGAACAACTGGCTTCATTGGAGGGCCTATCCAATCCCGAGGATATCAACTGCCACTTCTGCATCTATAACGGCCTGGGGGGCGAGAACGGCCGGATAGAGCCTACGGAAAAATGGCACAGACAATGGTCGAGCACGCCATCTGCAACCTGGTACGGAAGCGGACAGACAGTTCGCATCTGCTTAATATCAGACGGCAAAAACGGCGGCCCGACCAATTACCAGCGGCGAAGATTAACAGATCTGGTAGAAGCCTTGAGCCGCAGGTTTAATATCAAGCCTGAATCAGTATACTATCCGGGCGGCTGGCAATAGAGCAAGTTGCGGATAAGGGCTGCAAAAACAAGGACTTACAAACATTTCTAACAGTTCTATTCTCTTTCGAATGAAAGTAAAAAAAGCTGCGAACCTGGAAGGAGCGCAGCTTTTGTTATTTGTAAAGTCAATAGATATTACCAATCCCAGTCAAAATCCAATTCCTCATTTTCCGGTATACCCTCCCTTGGCAAATCCCGTTGCTGCTGCCAACCTCTTTGTTGACGAAGCCGTCTCTGCTGAATGCCCTCTTCATATCGGCCGAAACTTTCAGGCTCTCTGCCTTCAAATTCAGGTCTCTCAAACTGCCGCTGGGCTCTTGGTTGCCTGGATTTTTCATAATATCCCTGAGCGGGCGGTGCAAGAGGCCTCTGAATTTGTCTATCCGGCACATCCTGCATTCTGAAACGGCGGCGCTGTTCCTGTCGCAACTGCCTTCGAAAAGCCGGCGCTCTATCTACAGGTCCTCTATTACGGCCCCGAGCTCCGAAATTTCGCATAGGCCCCTGCGGCTGATAGCCTTCATCGTCTCGACGATACCTCTGTCGCTGAAGCGGTCGTATCTGTTGAGCAGATTCCATTCTGTTTCGCGTTTGCTCTCTGAACTGCTCCATTTTTCTGATAAGGCGGCCTATCCTTTCCATATCATTGTCACGGTAGGCATCCTTGAGAGCTTCGAACCATCTGTTCTGCAACTGAGCAATCCTCTCAAGTCTCTCAGGCGCCTGCTGACGAACGGGCGGCTGCGGCTGGTCGGCTCTATTTCGCCTTTGAACCGCATCAATATCAAGTTGTTCATTCCTGAGTGCCATAACCCGCCTTCGGATAGCTGGTTGTCGAGCCGCCTCGGCTGGAAGAGGAGGCTGCTGCAAGTCACCGGGCCGGCGGCTTTCAAGTTCTTTCTGTAAAGCCGGCACCCTTCCTTCATCGCCCTTCTCATCTGCGAAGAGATTTGCAGCTGCTATTAAAAAAACCCCCACGGCAATTATAACGGTAAATTTTCTTATCATTTTCTGCTCCTTTCAAAAACAGATTAGGTTGAGTTTGCCTTACCCCAAAACTTATTTCTGTTAAAACCCACTTCTACAGTAACAGACGTTTACGAATGTTTGATTTATTGCAGGATTTATTTAAAAAAGTTATTTTTGTTTACACTAAATCATCTGCCCCAATAAGGCCGGTCAATTCCAATTCAATCCGGCTTTTTTATTTTAAAAAACAACATTTCCTTCAAACCTAAAATTTAGATGCAAACAAGCTATAGCAAATAGTATCTTCTACCAAGAATTTTCTAAAAACGGGGATTTTTATAAAAAATAAAATCCCGTTAAAGTAAAATACTGTACAGCGGCGTCATATAATTGAAGAACTTCATTGAAATTGGCAGGAGTAAAGGTTGGAAGATAGGATTTTAGTCTGGAAGCTCAAGGGAGGCAGTAAAGCTGCACTTTCCCGGATTTACGAGAAATACAGGGACTGTCTGCTCCGGATAGCCTGCGGGCTGGTTCAACAGTCAGCGGCAGAAGATATCGTGCACGATGTGTTTATTAGCTTTGTGCGGAACCGCGAAAGCTTTGAACTAAAAAGCTCTTTGAAAAATTATCTTGCGACAGGTGTTGTCAACAGGGCTCGCAGCTACTACCGAAAAAAAGATAGAAACACAACAATCGATAACGAGCAAACCGAGCAGATTAGCTCGGACTATAAAGGGCCTGAACAATGGATTATACACAATGAGCAAACAAAGCTGTTGAATGAAGCACTTGAGAAATTATCCACCGAGCAGAGAGAAGCGGTCGTGCTGCATACGAAGGGCCAGTTAAAGTTTCGGCAGATTGCTCGCCTGCAGGATGTTACGATAAAGACGGCACAAAGCAGATACAGGTATGGGATTGACAAACTGCGGACTCTTTTAGACGGAAAGGTGACATTATGAGGCCGACAGAAAAAATAGAAAAGTTTCTAATAAAGAATTCAATAAGCTCAAATCCGAAAGTAAACAAGGCTGTACTCAACGAGCTT
>CAYNDE010000032.1:11657-14456 GCA_964395535.1 uncultured Pirellulales bacterium | reverse complement strand
ATGCTCGGCGAGATTACTTATGTTGAACTTCCCGAGATTGGCAAAGAAGTTCAGACAGGCGACGAGCTTGCGGTTGTAGAAAGCTCAAAGGCGGCGAGCGATGTTTATGCTCCTTTGAGCGGTAAGGTTAGTGAGGTCAATGGTGAGCTTGAAGAAAAGCCGGAACTGATAAACAGCGATTGCTATAAAAGGGGCTGGATTTACAAAGTTACAATTAAAGACAAGCAGGAGGCAGAAAAATTGATGGATTCCAGACAATATGATGAATATTTGAAGGGGTTGTAAGATGGATTTTGAAGACCAAAAAACCGCTGAGCCGGTAGTTGTTTACAAACCTGAGAAGAAACACAGGGGCTGGAAGATATTCTGGGCGATTATTACGGTTCTTTCTATTCTGTGCAATATCTTTTTATTTTTAATGCTTATAGCCTTGTTTGCACTTTTTGGCCCTGTTCGGAGAGACTTTTTCATAGAAGAAATTGTCCGTGAAGGGCCGCCGGAACAAAAAATTGTAGTAGTTGATTTGCAGGGAATAATTGACGGAAAAACATACACGGAAATTTATAAGCAATTAAGAACTGCCGGAGCTGACGAGAAGGTAAAAGGAGTAATTATTCGTGTCAATTCTCCCGGCGGGATGGCTTCGGCGAGTGACCGTATATACAATGAGATTGGCAAGTTTAGGGAACAGACCGGCAAACCGGTCGTTGCATTTATGCAGAACATAGCGGCGTCCGGCGGTTATTATACATCGGCAGGCTGCGATAAAATTGTTGCAGAGCCGACAACGATTACAGGCTCAATCGGCGTAATAATGACTTATTTTGTTTTTCAGGAACTGCTTGAGGGCAAACTGGGTATTGAGCCTGTTGTGGTGAAATCGGGATTGAAAAAGGACTGGCCGAGTATGTTTGAGCCGCCAAGCGAGGAGCAGCTCGAGTATTTTGATGAGAAACTGATAAAGCCGGTGTATGAGAGATTTGTTGGTATTGTTGCGGACTCGCGGGCTGAGCTGACGATAGACGATGTGAAAAGGCTTGCCGACGGCAGTATTTACAGCGCCAAAGAAGCCTACGATGAGAAGCTAATAGATGAGATTGGCTATCTTGATAAGGCAATTGAGCAAGTTCTATCACTTGCAGGCATCAAAGAAGCTGAGGTCGTCGAATATCACAGACCTTTCTCGCTGGCTTATCTTCTGGAGGCCCGGGCAAACGACGGTTTGAAGATCGACCGGAGCACACTGCATAATCTCAGTACTCCTGAAGTTATGTATCTGTGGAGTATTCATTAAGTATTTTTCAGGGGAGGCGAAGCTATGAAGAGCGGCAGATGTATAATTATGACTTTTCTAATCGTGTGTTTTGCCGCTTCGATTTCACGTGCGGTATCCGGCGGTCAGATAAATCTTGCTTTTGAATGGAAGCTGCAGGACGGCAGGACGGATAAAAAAGATTTCGGCTCGATAGAGCTTTCAGAGGCGGAGGGAAGAGGTTTCTGGGTCGCTTTTCAAAAGGAGAAAGAGCAGACCTTTGGGGGGATTTGTTTTGACGGCAAAATGGTTTTGTGCCATACGCCTGCCGAGCAGATGAACAGCCTTGAGCTTGTGATTACATATAAATCCCAGGAACTGGCCGTAACAAGTAGAGCTGTGCTTTTTGATAAAGACAGACCGTTTGGAGTAAGGTCAGCCAGCGCGGAGGATGTTTTTCATATACTGGTTCTCAGTGATTTTGTGACAGATAAGGATTTGAGCCTTTTGCCTGCCGAGGCGGACATACCAGGCACTGAACACAGGAGTGCGTTTGGCAGGACATATTCACTTGCCCGCAACTATGCGGTGCAGTCGGACGAGAAGAGTAACAGATACAGTGAGATTACCGGTGTTGAGGCTGTTTATCGTCTGCCGCGTTTTATTCTTGCTGCGGAACAGTGGGTGGAAGTGCAGAGAGAAACCGGGGAAAAGAAAAAGAGCAGCGGCGGACTTTTCGGAGGAGCGCTCGACGAGGTGGCAGATGAGATTGCAGGAGAGACGAAACCAGCGCCTGTTAAAATTCCGGTATATTCCCTCGATGTTCTGCTCGACGAGGTAGAAGCGCAGGGACAGTACGCTGTGGGATTTCAGTCGGCACGCTCGGTATTCAACGATGTTCTGGAAGGCAAGGTCATCTATGAAGCTACCAGCGGAAAGCGAAGGATTATTACCGCTTCGATAGTTTTTTCGCAGATGCAGAAGAACAGAGCGCAGAGGAATTTGGATAATCGGATTATATCGGTGGATTCAACTAATTTGAATATTCTTGAGAGCTGCGATGGTCTCTGGGCGAGCGCTAAGAAAAGTATTTCCGGATTTTTGATTGAGAATCCGGAATGGAAAGTAATTATTCCGGAAAAGCCGGTGACATTTTATAAAGATGACAAGCCGGTGTATGCGATGTATGCCTGGTTTAAGGTGGAGGCGGCGACGGGCAGGATGACGGGTGTATTGCCGGACGGTTCGCACGGTGCTGTTTCGGATGAGCTTGCCCAGCTTGAGCAGACGCTTCTCGAGAAGACAAAGGAAGCGGTTGGAGAAAGCGGCGGGCCTGTAAAGGTGCTTTTCAGTCAGGTTGCAGGTATGTATGTTGCGTCGGCGGGAATTCTTGACGGGATATCTCTTACTATTTGTGACCCGAACCTTGCGAATCTCGGTGACAAAGAGTGGCGGCAGTTTCTCGCAGAGCATTCGCTGGATTTCTGCCAGAAGTTTCTCGAGGACAATGCGGATATGTACGACTCGTATGAGACAAGGCTCGGTTT
>CAYNDE010000032.1:3351-11557 GCA_964395535.1 uncultured Pirellulales bacterium | reverse complement strand
AGTTTCTCGAGGACAATGCGGATATGTACGACTCGTATGAGACAAGGCTCGGTTTCTGGCAGGGAGCGACTATTATTATTTCCGAGCTTGGCGGAGAAGAGGCCGCCCGCAAGTGTGCCGAGCGAGCGCTGGAGGATGCGAAGAATAAGGCTATAGATGACGCAAAAGGCTACCTGGAGGATAAGTACAAAAAAGCCGAAGAGGAATTAGCAGGATACGGCGAAGAGGCGGTCGATGAGGCGATGGAGAAGTATGCACCGGATGTTAAAAAGTATGTTGACGCTGTGGAAAAGGTGGAGGAATGCTACGATAAAGCTGTTGAGACGAAAGAAACTGTGGAAGATTATAGGGACCGGGCCAAGGCTGTGCTCGATGAAGTAAAGCAGAAGTATGAACAGCTTACAACAGAAGAATAGCAGGTTCTGCTTTGTTCTTACGTAAGACCTATAGGGGATTAGCGGCAGCCCAGATATTTGCAAATTTCGCGAAGTCGAGAAAGTCTATAATACCATCGCCGCCGACAGGATAGATGTCGATTGATGGTCTGTCCTGCAGCCAGTAAGTCAGCAGTTCCTGCAGGTCATCGAAATCAATGTCTCCACTTTTGTCGAAGTCACCTTCATCGAAGAAGTAATTCAGGGCTGCGAAAGCATCTATAAGTCCATAGCCGTATTCATCGTCCTTACCCTCTGTGCCGAGGTCTATCGCGGTATTCTGCAAGGCCTGCCTGATATCGTCCGGCTCTGTTATTCCTATCGAGGCGAGCATGGCAGCGACACCGCTGACGTGAGGAGCCGATGCTGACGTGCCCTGGTACAGGTAATAACCGAAATCGGTTGGGTCGCCGTAGGCAAAACCCTGCTGTACTATGCCGTCATCCCATCCATCGCCGTTCTGGTCAACGTTCATATCTCCTCCCGGAGCAACAAGGTCGATGTGGCTTCCAGTATTCGAATAATATGCCCTTGTTCGGTCGAATCTTGTAGCTCCTACTGCGATGCAGTAGTTATTGTAGGCGGCAGGGTACTGTACCGGATTGCCATGTTGATATTCATTTCCTGCAGAGCATATGCAGGTAACGCCGTGATTGTAGGCGTATTGGACGGCGTTTCTTAAGGTAGTTGAAGGAGAATCGGTGCCCAGACTCATATTTATTATTTTTGCGCTGTTGTCTGTTGCGTAGTGAATGCCGTCCGCAATATCTGCGATTGAGCCGCTACCAGTATTGTCATCAAGGACCTTTACGGGCATAATCGTGCAGTTGAACGCGACACCGGCAGAGCCCTTTTTGTTGTTGGTGCTCTGTGCGATTGTTCCTGTAACGAGTGTGCCGTGGCTGTTGGCATCATTGGCATGGCTATCATCATTTACGAAGTCATAACCGGCAACAAAGTTTGTATTTGCCAGGTCGGGAGCGAGCTCGTAAATGTCATAATTTTCATAGGCAACGCCGGTATCGAGGACAGCCACTATGATGTTTGTTTCGCCCGTTGTAATTTCCCAGGCCGGCTCAAGATTTATACCGCCGATGTCCTGAAAATTCCACAGCTTGTTGTAGTACGTATCATTTGGCACCCAATGTGCATATACATAATAGTTTAATTCTGCGTACTCGACCTCCGGCAGGCTGTTGTAAAGTTCGACCATTTGTTCAGCGGTTTTATCGGCGGGTACTTTTATTTTTTTGAATCCTGCGAACCGGCTGGTGTGTAAAACTGAAGAGTCGTGCTTGGAATTTATTTTTCCGATTTGCTCGTTTGAGATATCTTTTTTGAATTTAACAATTATTTCGTCCGTGGCCCATTTTTGTCTCAGGTGTTCCGGTGATTTTTTCGCAGCAAAAGACAAACCTGCAAGGTTGCTGATAGCCAGAAGCGATAAGATCAGAGCAATATTTTTTATCACCGCTCACCCCTTAAGCTGAAATTTAGCTCCGGCAGTGTTAAAGTCCGGAACGAATTTCCAAGCTCATTATTATAGCACATTTGCCTTTAGATTTCAAGTACAAATTATCTATTTTTGTTGTAACGTAAGTAAAAAGCTTTATTTTTTGTTGATTGACAGAGGTTCGGTTATAAAGTTGGTTTTTTCGAGTTTCGATTCGAAATAAAAAAGGGCGAGGACAATGACTGCCCTCGCCCCGTATAATATGTCACTTTAATCACTGAGTTAAAATGTCTTCGAGCAGACTTATGGCTTCGTTAATGAGCGGATAAACCTGTTCTTGTGCCTCGCAGGTGATTATCCAGTCTATTCTGTCGGGCTCGCCTCCATCGGCGCAGCCGTCCATTCTCGGCAGCACTGTCAATCTGAGGATACCCCATGCGATGGCGTATCTTTCTCTGTCTATCATATTCAAGGCCAAACTGACTCTCTTGGTAAGAGTTCTCTTTAGTGTTCTGTGTTTGAAATTTTCGTTTGGAAGAGCGTTCATCGCATCTATGGCGTCCTGAAGTGCTGCAGTGGCTGCGTCCTGATGGCTTATAGCCATTATACTGATATTTGCAGGCTCGCTGTCCTCGAGGCCGTCATTGACAATGAGGCTGACAATGTACTCGCCGGGCATATCTGTGACGAAATTCGGGTCCACTGATGTCGGGTTGTTCAGCTCTGCAGTGCTGTCCTCCGGCACGACAACGAAGTTCCAGTCGTAGCTGAGCGTATCGAGATTGTCGTCGTAGCTTTCACTGCCGTCGAGATAGACTGTGTCACCGACTATAACCGACTGGTTTTCTCCCGGTTCGGCTACGGGTATGACGTTATCAAAGCTTACATTTACAGTATCGGCAGCGCTCGAGTCCCAGGGGTCGCTTACAATCAGCTCGATGACATAATCGCCGTGCACGTCGGCTATAAAGGAGGGATTTACAGAGTTCTGGTCCGACAGCTCAGCGGAGCTGGTTTCAGGTTTTTGGGTAATTGACCAGAGACATGTCATTGGGTCGTCCTCGTTATCATAGCTTGCGCTTCCGTCGAGCTGCACCTCGGTATCGAGCAGGATAATAGCCTGGTCCGGGCCTGCATCTGCAACGGGGGGCGTGTTAAATGTACTGACGAGCACAGTATCAGGCTCGCTTTCAAGTCCCAGGCTGTCCGTCACCGTCAGGCTGATGACATAATCGCCGATAGCGTCGGGCAAAAACATCGGACTTTGCGTATTCGGGTCTATGAGCGCAATGTTGCTGTCCTCGGGTTTTTCAGTGATTGACCAGGAATAAGACAGTGGATAATTCTCGTCTGGGTCTGAGCTGGCGCTTCCGTCAAGTGTTGCGAGCACGCCGATATGGATTGCCTGGTCGGGTCCGGCGTTTGCGAGGGGCGGTTGATTCAACCAGCCGCTCTGGTGTGCATAAGGCAAATTATCCTGCCCTCCGGTAAATACATAAGGTTCGTCCAGGAAGCCGTCGTTATCGTCGTCATTTGCATCATCTAACGTCCAGTCGCTCCAGTAATTACCGCCTGTCGGGGCTTCGAGGTCAAAGGTATTGTCTTCACTGATTAATGTGTATATTTGTGTGGTGTTGTTGATGAAGTTGTTATTATAGAAGAGATTATCGTCTGAGTAATCGTAGATATACACAGCCCGCGAATTGTCGAAGACGGTATTGTTTGAGAATACGTTGTTCTTCGAGGTATTGAGATAAATGCCGTCTAAATCGCTCAATGAAATGTTATTGTTTGTTATAGTATCGTAATGTGATTCTTCGCTAAGAGCAATTCCTCTGCTGCAGTTTGTGATGGTATTATTTTCGATATTTATATGTTTGCTGAATCTGGTGTCGATACCGGTGGCAAAATTGTTAACATTGAGGTTGATAATATCAACATACTCTTTGTAAGTGATATATGTTGTGTGGTACACTCCCCAAGCCTGAACGCCGATTCCTGTACCATTTCCGGTGACGGTGAGGTCGTTACCGTCAAGAGTCATATCGCTCTCGGTGACAATAATGGACTCGTTTACGTTGGTGGTTAGCGTGTATATTCGGCTTTGCCCGTCCCAGATTCCGATAGAGGTGTCGTCCGGGATAGAGACAGAAGCCACTGCTGCGGCGTCAGATAGTGCCAGCGCAGTTATAAATATTAAAAGAAAAAGTAGGCCAAAAATTTTGTTTTTTTTTCTTTTACACATGATTTGTCCTCCTTAAGAAAGTTATAAATTTGTTAATAAAAAAAATGATACTTACTACTGAAAGATTCTCCATGGGTTCGGTCGCGTTAAGATAAAATATGCACCTCCTCTCTTAATTTCTCTCAAACACAACCACAACACACAAATTGCGAATGTCAAATTTTCTCTTTATGTGGTTTGAGTGACTTGGTAGAAACCCTCATTGCTACCTTTCTCTTAAATTATCTTAATGTGATAGGGAAGTCAAGATTTTTTTTAAGATTCCTTATATATTTTTTTATGTTTTTTTGATGTTTGTGAAAGCCAGAATATGCCGTTTTAAGGGGGTCAAGTGACGGTGAATTTCGCATTTTTGACGGATGCGCGATTTTAATAGTATTTTAGGGGTAGGGGACTCTTCGAAAATGGCGGAAAATTTCGTTTTTTGAGTTTGTGAAAAGGTGTTTGATATTTCTTGAATTAACACTGATGTTGTGTTATTATTTTTTATAAAGGATTTATAAAGATTAATAGTTTATGATTTTATCCGCTCTGAGGTATAAAACTTAAATGAGTTGCGGAGACGAAGGCGATGGGGACTAATAACAGGTTATTGAAGACTTTCAGGGGCAGGATTGCTTTGCTGCTGATATTGCGGTTATTGATTCGTTTTTCGACGGTTTTCGCTTTTATTTTGGGTATGGTGATTCTTATAGCACGTGTAGGTTTTGCGGTGCGGCGCAGCTTTCTTTTGTGGTTGTTTTTGGGATATTTGCCTTTTCTTATATCAGCAGTAGTTTTATCCGTTAAGCGAATACCTTCTTACAGCTCACTGAAAGCATTGCTGGACAGCCGAAACAAGTGCGGCGGACTTCTGATGGCCGGCGACGAAGTTGACTTGGGCTTCTGGCAGGGTAGTCTCGGCCCGCTCAATGCTCCTGTCTTGAGGTGGCGGGCAGGCAAAGCGGCGGCTGTTTTTACTCTCGCTGTAATATTTGTCATTGTCAGCTTTGTTGTCCCTCAAAGATATATGAAGATTGCATCGGCAAGGCCTCTGAATATTGGTATGGATGTTAAGGAGCTTGGCGAACAGATTGAAACGTTGAAGCAGGAGGAGATTATTACAGCGGAAAAAGCAGATGAGTATGAGCAAAAGCTTGAGCAGCTTAAAGATAAAGCCAGCGGCTATGACCCGGTCAAGACGTGGGAGGCGCTTGACCATATTCAGCAGAATGTAAGACAGGAGGCGGAGAAGGCAGCTATGGATGCTTTGAGTCAGACGGAGTCTCTTACCAGGGCGGCAGGACTTGCAGAGGGGCTTTATGAGGGCGGCTCAGAAATAAAATCGGATGTTTACTCGGAGGCCGTCAGTGAGCTTTCGGCGATGGTAAAGGGATTGCTGTCGGAGAATGAGCTGCTCAGAAACAGTCTTAACCCTGACCTTCTGAGTGCCTGCGAGAAGTGCGAACTGTCTTCCGAGCAGCTTAAACAGTTGGCGGATGCCTTGAAAGCACACAAGCTGAAGCTGTCAGCCGACCTTGCAAAGTTGTGCGAGGCCGGCCTGGCTGACCTTAAGAATTTGAAGATGTGCGAGATGCTCGGTCAATGTGATATCGAGGGATTGAAAGCGTTTTTGTGTCAGGATGCCAACAGTATGTGTATCGGCGATGCACTGTCGATGTGCTGCGGATGTCCCGGCAGAGGCGGAGTGAGCCGGGGCAGGGCTGATGCTGCGATGACATGGACGGAAGGCAGTAGTGAAGAGGGTGCGAAATTTAAAGAGCAGGTACTGCCGGCAGGGTCACTGGCGGCATTGAAGGAAAGTATGACAATTGGTGTGACTGTCGAGGCACCGACTGTTGAGGAGGGCTTGGCACCTGTGTCAGGAGATGTTTTGGGCCAGGCAGAGGCCGGCGGCGGCGAGGCGTTCAGACGTACGATACTGCCCCGCCATAAGGGAGCGGTTAAGCGTTATTTCGAGAGAAAATAGTTGATAATCAGGGGAAAACAATGGCGAAAAAAGACAGACTCGATGAAGTGCTTAAACCAGAACAGTTAAAGACGGCTGCAGGTCTTGCTAAAAGGATGCTCGAGCAGCTTGATAACATTCTTCTCGGCCGGCCGCAGCTTCATCAAATGGTACTGGTCGGCATACTCAGCCAGGGTCATATTCTTCTTGAGGGTGTCCCCGGTGTCGGCAAGACAGCTTTGGTCAAGGTGCTGGGCCAGCTTATGAATCTTGAGTTTAAGCGAGTACAGTTCACGCCGGATTTGATGCCGGGTGACATATTGGGGACACATATTCTGCAGGAAGACGAGAGCGGTAAAAGACAGATGTACTTTCAGCCGGGCCCGGTTTTTACGAATATTTTGCTCGCAGATGAGATTAACCGCGCCTCTCCGAAGACCCAGTCTGCTCTTCTCGAAGCTATGCAGGAACGGTCAGTGACACTGCTCGGTGAGACTCGAAGTTTGCCGGAGCCTTTTTTTGTACTTGCTTCGCAAAATCCCATTGAATTAGAGGGGACCTATCCGCTGCCGGAGGCCCAGCTTGACAGGTTTTTGTTTAAGCTGAACGTAGCGGCAGCGGATGTGGATGTTATGGACAGTATCATATCGACCCGGCGGCGTGGTGAGCCGCCAATGCCAAATTGGTCAATCGGCCGAGAAGAGCTGGGTGTGCTGTTTGATGTGATGGGTAAAATCTTTTTGCCCAAGCCGGTATCCCGGTACATATCGAGGCTTGTAGCGGCAACCGTTCCCAAAACGGCTGAGGCTACAGAGATGGTGAATAATTATATCAGTTACGGTGCAAGTCCCCGTGCTGCGATAGCTATAGCAGAAGCTGCTCGCGGCTGCGCTCTTATTGCGAGCAGGCCTACCGTGGGTTTCGAAGATGTCAGGGCGGTTACAACTGCGGTGCTGAATCACAGGATAATACTAAATTACAAGGCAAGGTTCGATGGCATTGACAGCTTTGCTGTTATTGATGATTTGTTGTCTGCTCTCGATGAAACGGGTGTGAATCTGCCTGCAGACGTTGAGATAACGGAGAGGATGAATGAATAAAGCCGGCTCAAGACAAATAGTTGGGTTTGATGCCGTAGTATGCGTGCTGATGGTTTTATTTTCATTTTTTCATTCTCAAACTGCTCTTGCATCAAGAACGTACGGTGACATTACGGTTGCCGTGGAGTCGATGCCTTCGGGCAATACTTCTTACGGCTATGCCGAGTACAGGATATTGTTAACAAACAGCTCTGAGACGGACATCCGCAGAATTACAGTTTTCGCACCTTTTCGCGGTTATGGTTCCGGTGATTATATTCGCGAGGTCCGTCGTTCGGTCGATGTCGGGCCTGTTTCTTCGGCGACTATCAGTTTGTTTCAGCCTCCTTTGGATATGCAGGGAAGTGACCTTGGAGTTATTATTGATGGTAAGAGGCAAAGAGAACCTGTCAGCCTAAACAGCTCGGAGCACTGCAGAAGCAATTATTCATTGCATTACGGATGGTCGCGGGCGAATCCTTTAAGTATATTGCTCAGCAGAACGGTAAGCTATGACGATTTTCGAAACGGTGTGGATAAGTATTTCCTGCCGTCTCAGGGAAGCTCATCGTCGAGACGTTCCGTTTCTGAAGAATTTGATTTTATAAAGTCAGAGTCATCGGTCAGGGCCTGGAGCACAAACTGGCTGGGGTATTCACGTTTTGATGGTGTGGTGGTTTCTGCCTCGGATATGGAGCAGATGCGTGCTTCGGTAATGCTGGCATTATTTGAGTACGTTGAGTGCGGCGGTTCTTTGATGATACTTGGAAGCTGGCAGCCGCCCGGCCAGCTGCAGGCAAAACCGTCAGTTGACGGACAGTTTAATCTTTATTATGCCGGTTTTGGTGTTATCGCTGTAACTGATTCTGCGGACGTTGAGGAATGGAAAAAAGAGGTCTGGACGAGTCTGAGAACCGGTATCTGGGGGCAGTCGTCTTCGGAATTGCAGAACAGGATTGGTATCTCTGATGCCAATAAAAAATTTGCTGTTATTGAGAATGTCACGGTGCCGGTCAGGGGCCTTTTTTTGTTGGTTCTGTGCTTTGC
>CAYNDE010000032.1:0-3251 GCA_964395535.1 uncultured Pirellulales bacterium | reverse complement strand
AAACGTTTCGAGTCTGTGATAATAGGAATTTTAGAGGGGACTTCGGATGCAGGTTAGGATTGTTAATCTTAAAAAATACTTTGGCAAGACAAAAGCTGTTGATGATATTTCATTCAGCTTTTCTTCCGGGCAGATAGTCGGTTTTGTCGGTCCGAACGGGGCGGGTAAGACAACGACAATGAGGGTGATGGCAACTATTGACGACCCGACGGGAGGGGATGTTTTTCTGGATGGGATATCAGTAGTGCAGGACCCTGAGAAGGCCCGCAGGATGGTGGGCTTTATGCCTGATTTTCTGCCTGAACAGCGTGATATGACGGTTGATGACTATCTCGATTTTTTTGCGAGGGCTTTTGATATTCGTGCGGCGAAGCGCAGGCAAGTTGTTGAAGGCGTAGAGAAGTTTACAAATTTAACCGGTATTCGCGACAGGTTTCTCAAGGAGCTTTCCAAGGGTATGAAACAGCGGGCCAGCCTTGCTCGAGCGCTTGTCCATAATCCGCCTGTTCTGATTCTTGATGAGCCGGCGGCGGGTCTGGACCCGCGCGCACGAATTGAACTGCGGGAACTGCTCAAGGCTCTTGCCGAGCAGGGCAAAGCGATTCTTGTCAGTTCGCATATACTTTCGGAACTGGCTGAGATTTGCGGCAGCTCCGTGATAATTGAGAAAGGAAAACTGCTGAGGGCCGGCACAATCGAGGAGATGACACAAGACAGGCAGCACTGCACGGTTTTAATACGGCCTGTGGGCGACTGCAGGAAACTGCACAAACATCTTCTGCAGATGCCGCAGGTTTTAAATGTGAAGAGCTATGGAAAGGGCGTTGAGGTTGATATTGAGGGTACGGAGGAAAATACGGCCCGGATAATCGCAGATTTAATTAAGGCAGACTTTAAGATAGTTGAAGTCAGACACCTTAAAGTCGGCCTGGAGGATATTTTTATGAATATAACGAAGGGCGAATTGGCGTAATGGATAAGTTAAGTTTTATGTCAAGGCTGGATGACCTGATAAATCCCATCACCATCAAGGAGATGCGGCAGGCGGTGAAGGGCAGATTCATTACGTGGTCATTGATTATTTTTCTTGTGGTTCAGCTTGCGATTATCGGTATCGTTTTAATGATGCGGGTTGACTTCAGTGAGGACTTTAATATCGGGCGTAATATTTTTTCTGCTATGTTGGCTGTTTTGCTGCTGACCTGTTTATTTTTTGTACCGGCTTTTGTGGCATTGAGGTTTTCAGCCGAGAGGTCCGACAGCAATGTTGATTTGTTTTTTATTACAACGCTTCGGCCGATACGAATTATATGGGGAAAGCTCTCAGCGGCACTTGTGCTGACGCTGCTTTTCTTCAGTGCGAGTATGCCCTTTATGACGTTGACGTATTTGCTCAGAGGCCTTGATTTGCCTTCCGTATTTATCCTGCTGGCTCTTGATTTTCTAATCGTTGCAGCAGGTATTCAGTTTGGTATATTTTTAGCCTCTTTTCCGGGCAAGGTTATTGCCAGAACGGTCCGTTTTTTGGGCGGTCTGTTTATTCTTATCGTTGTGTTCCAGATAACATTAAGGATGTCTTTTGGTATTCTATCTCAGGGTGTGGGCGGCGTAACAGGTTCGTGGGGCTTCTGGTGGTTAGTATCTTTTATTGTTATGGTTACGGGGCTTTTGTTTGTTCTGTCGGCTACGATTATCACGCCTGCCTCGGCTAACAAGGCTTTTGTTGTAAGGCTTTATATGGTTTTTCTCTGGCTTGCCGCAGGTGTGCTTTCAATTTTATTTTATTGGCGAAAAAAAGACGATAACATTTTGCACACGTGGGCTTTGTTTATAGTTATAATTTCCAGTGTGAATTTGTTTGTTGCCATCTGTGAAAGGCAGAAGTGGGGTCCGAGGGTTGCCCGAAAGATACCGAAGAGCAGAATTCTTCGTATGCCGGCCTTTCTTTTATTTAGCGGTGCTGCGGGAGGGATTGCTTTTTCGGTGATTATGACGCTGGCAACTTATGTTGTTCTTTTTAGCTTTTCAGAAGGTTTTCGTTCGTTTGTTTTGATGGGGGGCTCGTCTTCGGGCGTTTATTTAGAGGAATTGATAAAATTGATATTATTTTTGTCACTTTATGCATTCTGTTATTCCGTGACAGCCCTTTTTATAAAGAATGTGTTTTTTCGGCGCAGCAGCCGGGCCGCGCTGGCTGCGATTATCGCACTGTTTTTACTTGCCGGCGGCTGCGTTATCCCCGTTATTATTGGTTTTTTTGTTCGGACGACACCGTGGTTTGAGATTTCCGCAAAGTGGTTTATAGGAAATCCTCTTATAGTGCTCTGGGACGAAGATATATGGGTAGATTGTCTTTGGCTGTCCAGCATCTGGTCGATTTGTATTTTTGTTGTTATGCTGCCCTGGTTTGTAAGCCAGGTTCGCAGCTTCAAGGCAGCCGGGCAGAAGCAAATTCAACAGGAAAATAAATGAACGAGGCTTACAGGCAATATCTTCTTGAAGGACAGAATGCCGGCATACGTTACGGCATCGGCTGTCCGCGTACCATACAGCGTGGACTTGTCGGAAGTCATCTTGGTAATCGGTCCGGCAGCTCGCTCGAATTTATGGACCACCGTGAGTATATTGCCGGCGATGACCTTCGCCGTATAGACTGGAATGCGTTTGCCCGCAGCGACAAGCTGTCAATCAAACTTTACCGTGACGAGGTGAGTCCTCATCTTGATATTATTATTGACTGTTCACGTTCAATGTCCCTGGCCGGCAGCGAAAAAGGCCGTGCAGCTCTCGGCCTGGCAGCCGTCTTTGCCCAGGCTGCCGGTAACTCGGATTATTCCTTTACAGGCTGGCAGGTTAGAGGAACCTGCGAGAAGATTTTGAACGGCTCAGACCGGCCGGTACTCTGGGAGGGCGTCGAATTCGATTCCGATATAAGCTGCGAGCAGTCTTTCAGGCGACAGATGCCGCAATGGCGGCCGAGAGGTTTGAGGGTATTATTAAGTGATTTGCTGTGGCTTGGCGAGCCGCACTCGAGTCTTTGCATTCTTGCCGACAGGGCTTCTGCTGTCTTTGTCGTTCAGATACTGGCGCAGCAGGATGTTGAGCCGCCGCAGAGAGGTAATATCCGTCTTGAAGATTGCGAGTCCCTGCAGCAGAAAGATATTTTTATCGATGCTGTTGCACAAAACAGATATCGAAAAAATCTTGCAGCTCATCAGTACAACTGGAACAGGGCGTGCAGACAGCTCGGA
>CAYNDE010000031.1:6000-14527 GCA_964395535.1 uncultured Pirellulales bacterium | reverse complement strand
AGATGCTGGTTATCGAGCAGCGAATTCCCTATGAATTTTGCGGAAAAGACCCTTATATGCATCAGCACATGTTCTGCGAGGCGATGGTAGAACATTCGACAAATTTAATTCTGGTCGATACGGAATTCTCTGCGCTTGACGATGAGATTACCGAGTGTCTTGAGCTCGCCAAACAGGCGGACCTTGTAGTTATGACCAACTATTACGCACGGATCGTCAAATCGGGCAACAATCAACTGCTTGCCGGGAAGCTCAAAGCAGCGGGCAAAAAAATAGTTATTGTGACAAACTCGCCTTATATAGAAGGCACGACGAAAGAGGCTGATGCTGTGGTCTGTAATTTCAGCGGCACGCCGGATTCTATAAGGGCTGCGGCTGGGATGCTGTTTGGGAAGATTAAACAAAACCCAAAGACAAAGCTTCCCATTAAACTCGGTGTTCAGAAAGAGACCGCTGTCAAAGCACCGCCGAAGAAGAAACCTCCTGTCGGCTTGTCATATTGCTAGGGATGCCTGAAATCCGTGGTCTGTTTGCCAGTAAGAATTTGCCCGCGCAATACAAGCACAAAGGCAAGTGTATGCTGATTCATTAATAACTCTGGAAGGAGATATTAAATGCCAAAGTCAAGCAGTTTAAAAATGAGCGACCTGTTTACAATTTCAGGGGCACAGATACCAGCGATTTATGTTAAGAACAAGATGTCGGTGCATTTTCAGGGGATGTCCAAAACAATGGACTTCCCTCTGACGATTTTCCTGCAAGGCGCTCCAACCTGCTCAGTAGGCATATCTCCGGAAGGTTTATATAACCGTATCAATGACGCGGGGCGGTTAGTGTATATAAATCAAAAGGCCTTACAGCTTGCCTCAGCGCCAATTGTCCGAATCGGAGATGAGAAGCCGGTAATGCTCACGACAAAAAAACCACAAGTGATGGAAAGCCGCGATGATATACCCATATCGGAACGCTATTATTATGCTCCTATCGATGTAAAGTGTGTTACGATTTCTTTGGTTACGCCTATGGCAGAAATGTCTTATAAATTAGGCAAAGCGAGAGTTACGAGGAGATTGATTAGCCCGTTTTTGTCGCGCAATGAGCAAACCTTTATGCCAATCGGCGTAGAAGAGTATGAGGTCGAGAATACGTCGAAACAGTCACAGCAAATCAAATTAGTAATACCGAGGCCGAGCCTGGCTAACCTGCTGGAAAAGAAATATCGGCCTATTGACCAGGACACCGCTTTTATATGTTCAGCGCAATTGAAAGGCCACGTCCACGAGGAATTCAGCTTCGCCGGCATTAGAGGCGTGATTATGGGCAGCACGGAAAGCTCGTGCTTCGATGCCAAGTCCATCGGCCCGAGCCCGGAAAAAATGGTTATAGCTGTGCCCCAGACCGATGGGGTAACGATAGACACCCAGCCATATTTCAGATTAAACAGCTTAAGGCAGGATTTATTATTGAAACCTGACGGCAGCTTTTATGAAAAGTGCGGGCCTAAAGTCAATCACGATTACGGTGCAGCCATCAGCGTTACTTTTACATTAAAGCCGAAGGAGATAACGAAGGTGCCGGTCGCTATTGTTTTCGACTTCCCGCAGCAGTGGTATGCGGATGGGACGGCATTTGACCGTAAATATGTCAAGAGTTTCCAGAATGCAGAAACCAGAGCGCGGGATATGGCGAAATTAGCACTGGATAAATATCCTGAATGGCTGAGCAAAACTAGCGCAATTCAAAACAGGATGTTGGAACTTATCAGTAAAAGTCCTTCTTATAAAAACGACAAGAAAGGCGCGCTATTGCTGCTGCGGTTGATTGTCAACGAATTTCATTTTCCATTGTCAAACGCCGCAGCGTGGATTGAAGACAATGATGGCAACGATGTGGCCAGGTTCCTCGAATGTTTTGATTATCCATACGTCAACTCTCAGGATGTTGACTGGTTTTCGCCGATACTGTTAATGCTGTTTCCGGAGGTGGAGAGAGAAATCTGCCAGCGGTTCATCGACTCGATAATGGAAGAAAATCTTACGGAGAGGTTCTATCATACTCACGCCTCTTTTGCCGAGGCAAGGCAGCATTTTGTAGAGCATCCGGAAGAATACGAAGGCGTGTCGCTGACCCACGTAAAAGCCGCTACGAAAATAAAGGGGAGCGTCTCGCACGATTTAACCGCATTGACTTTCGGCAATCCGATGCGAAATAAAAGCGAATACACCTGGTACAATAACAACTACTGGATAGACCTTTTCCCTAAAATAGCGTTAAGGGTGTTGCGAAACATCAAATACACAGCCGATTTCGATTTTTTGAAAAAGAACTGGAAGACGCTTAAATTTGGGTTTGCATATCTGGAAAAACTCGATTTGGACAAAGACGGTATCCCTGAAGGCAATCCGGAAGAGGTAAAGAACACCTTCGATAATATACCTTTGTTTGGCATAGATTCATACAGCACCAATGGTTTTTTAGCTGCCTGCAAGGCGATGAGCAGGATGGCGGAGATGACGAAAGACAATCAAGCCAAAAAAGAATACGACGAAATTTTCGATAAGGCCTTTGTCGTTTATGAAAAGCTGTGGATAGACAAGAAAGTTAAAGGCCGACGGATGCAGTATTACGCCACCTGCGCAGACCTTGCAACCGGAAAAATGAACACGGATGTCTGGACTAACCAGTTAGACGGCTTATGGTATTTGATATTAATGGGTGAAGAGCCGTTTATCCCTGCTGAGAAGGTAAGGGTAATACTCAAAACAATTTACACAAACAACCGCAATCCCCTTGGCTGGGCCACAGCCCGGACACAAACCGGAAAGCCGGTAGAATCGGACCAGGGAAAGGATGTTTGGATAGCGTCGAACTATATTCTCGCACAGCTTCTTGATTACTACGGATTAGTTAAAGAGAGCAAAGAAGTATACAAGGTGATGGACAAGGTCGTATTCCAGCACGCTAATTCTCTTATTACCCCCGAAAGTGTCAGGCCGACGTTTGAAAAGGAATTTGGCGAATCGAAGCCGGGGCCGCATTATATCGTGTGCGGCTATACCAGGCCGGGCGCCGTATTATCGCAAATATTGATACAATATGTAAAAGAGCTCCGAAAGCGAGCAGGGACTATAAAAATAGACTCTATGCAATTAAATTCTTTTGTAACTGCTTTAATGAAGTAAGCAGGATAAATTTAGAATTGAATAAGGAATTTAAAGTATAGATGACATCGTATCTGATGATATTTTTACACATTTTAACGGTATTAGAATATAAATTCCATGTCAGAAGAAATTGAACTATGAGATTTAAAAAGAAGAAAATAAGAAAAATATTATTAGTGGAAAAGTCAAAAGCAGCGGCTTCTCAGTTCATAAAAGGATTCTCCCGCTATGCCAGTATTTATGGTCTATGGCAAATCTATAGCCTGCCACCGCCTTATCTGACAAAATCAACAATCCATCTATCAAGGCAAACCTATATTAACTGGTTTGCACAAATAAAAAGCAGGCTTTATTTACACTAAAATTTTTTGCATAATATGAACAAATAGCGGTTATAAATCGTAAAAAAATATTTTGATAGACGGGAGCGATTAAAATAACGACCGACGCTTTGGGTCGGCGTGATTCGCCAAAAAAGTGTAATGGAAATGATGTATAAGGGGAGAATTTCATTATGGCTATAGATGTAAAACAAATCGGAAATTTAGTAAAGGAAAAAAGTGAATTTGTGCGGGCATTGTATGGAGAGATTGATAAAGTAATCGTTGGCCAGCGATATATGCTGGAGAGGATGCTTGTGGGATTATTGGCTAACGGCCATATATTGCTGGAGGGTGTGCCCGGCCTGGCAAAAACTATGGCAGTGACGACTTTGTCGCGGGCAATCGATGCTGATTTTCGGCGAATACAATTCACGCCTGATTTGCTGCCGGCAGATTTGATTGGCACGCAGATATACAGGCAGTCAGACGGTGAGTTTATCACACGCAAAGGACCGATATTTGCAAACATCATTCTGGCTGACGAAATCAACCGTGCACCAGCTAAGGTACAGAGTGCCTTATTGGAAGCGATGCAGGAGCGACAGGTATCAATCGGAGAAGAAACCTTTCCTGTGCCCCGTCCTTTCCTGGTGCTTGCTACACAAAATCCGATTGAACAAGAGGGCACATACCCATTGCCGGAAGCTCAGCTTGACCGTTTTATGCTGAAGCTCAAAATCGATTATCCGAATAAAGAAGAGGAACGGAAAATTCTTGATAGAATGGCGGTGACAGATAAGCGGTTCGATATTAAGCCTGTCATCAAGTCTGAAGATATTGCCGAAGTAAGAAATGTGGTAGATGAGATATACATCGATGAAAAAGTAAAAGATTATATTGTTGATGTTGTTTGCGCCACCAGAAATCCTGATAAATATGGAATAGAAATGGGCAATTTCATAAGCTATGGGGCATCACCCAGGGCAACGATTTATCTTGCGATTGCGGCGAAGGCTCATGCGTTCGTTCAGCAAAGAGGTTATGTCACTCCTCAGGACGTAAAGAGTATCGGCCCTGATGTCCTGCGTCACAGAGTAATCGTCAGTTACGAGGCCGAGGCCGAGGACAAAACCAGTGAAGACATCATTAAAGCGATTTTTGACAGTATCGAAGTACCCTAATTTACTTTTTGTTATTAATGCACCGAGACGAAAGATTTGACGCTATGATACCTCAGGAATTAATAAAGAAGATAAGGCAGATTCAAATCTATACATCAAAGGCGGTAGATGCAAGCTTTGCCGGCCAGTACGAGAGTGTATTCAAAGGCAGGGGCATGCAGTTCGATGAAGTGCGTGAATATACGCCGGGGGATGACATACGTACAATTGATTGGAATGTTACCGCACGTACCGGCAGAGCGTATATAAAACGCTTTGTAGAAGAGCGTGAGATGACTGTAATATTCGCTGTTGATTTAAGCGCTTCTGGGGATTTCGGTACGGTAAATAAAGCCAAGAACGAACTGGCTGCCGAATTTTGTGCGGTTATGGCCTTCGCAGCTGCTAAAAACAATGATAAGGTAGGCTTACTAATCTTTACGGACCAGATAGAGTTATATATCCCACCGAAGAAAGGCACAAGTCATATGCTGCGGCTGATTAGGGAACTACTTTATTTTAAAATGCCGAAAAGAAAAACAAATATTAACCAGGCGCTGGATTATTTAGGCAAGGTAATAAACAAGAAAGCTACTGTATTTTTGGTATCTGACTTTATAGAAACTGATTTCAAAAAGCCTCTTAGCCTGCTTAATAAACGGCATGATGTGGTTGCTGTTTCCGTTCGTGATCGAGCAGAAATCGATATGCCCAATGTAGGTTTGATCGAACTTGAAGATGCAGAAACAGGGCAAACCGTTCTCGTTGATACGCAGAGCAGACAATTTAGAAATAAATATAGTGGTACGTGCGCGGAACGGTTTGACGGTCTGAAGAATATGTTTCGAACGATTAATGTCGATTGTATTAATATAAGCACCGATAAGCAATATGTACAGGATTTAGTCAGATTTTTTCATATGCGGCATCGGCGCCGATAGTTTTAAAGTTAACTTTATGAAAAAATTTTTGAGGTGTAGTTATGGAAGAGAAATTGGACTTCTCACTGCCTGAGAAAAAGCAAAAAAAAACCTCGACACAAAAGATATCTATCGTTCTGCTCTTGATTCTACTTATTTTGGTTGTCGCCAATCTAATAAAACCTTCTTATGAAAAGCCTCTGGCAAAAAAATCTGCCTTGACTCTCTCCGAAGACAAGGTCAAGGACCTGGCAGCTAAACTCGCCAGCCGTAATTTGTACACAAGAGCAGCGGCGGTCTGGCAGGATTATCTTTCCCTTGCCAGCGTTACTGATACAGAACGAGCAAAGGTTCTCTTTCAGATAGGCACACTGTTTGAAAAAGCCGGCCTGTATGCAGAAGCGATCGAGTATTATTACCGCAGTGAAATCACAACTAAACTTTCTGAGTTAGAGCCACAAATTAATACTAATATAAAGGAATGTTTCGAAAAGCTTGGTAAATTTTCAGCCTTGCGATACGAGTTGATTGACAGAACGAGTTTTGGAAATACAGAGCAGGCCGGTGGTAAAATAGTTGCCGAAATCGGTGTAGAAAAGATTACCGAAGCCGATTTAGACGCCTTAATCGAAAGAACAATTGATACTCAGCTTGCTCCAATAGCCGCTTTTATGACGACAGAGCAGTTTAACGAACAAAAAAAGAAAATCCTCGAGCAATACCAAAATCCTTTAGCCAAACAGGAATTTCTTAACTCCTGGCTTGCGCAGGAAGTTTTGTATCGCCAGGCTTTGGAAGAGAATCTATCCGAGCAACCAGAGACTAAAAGCGTTATCGACGACCTGGTTCGCAGTGTTTTAAGCCAGCAACTGATGAACAAAGAGCTTGCAGATAAAATCAATATCACAGAATCCGACCTTCAAACATATTACGAAGCTAATAAAAATAGATTCGTGGAACCGGCAGATGTAAACGACCCTAACTCAACTGAACGGCAAAAAAGTTTTGATGAGGTCAGAGGGCAGGTAATCAATGAGTTATTAACTCAGAAACGCCGGGATGTTCAGGAGGAACTTATAAAAAGGATGATGGACAAATATAATGTTATCATCCATACGGCTGCGTGGGTACCAACAGAACCAAATGAAAAATGACAGGTAAAAAACAAAAATACAATATTACTGTTGCGTTCTATGTGGTTATGGTCAGCGCACTGCTTTTAAGCTGCGCCGGCTGCGGCAAAAAAACGTCTGTCGATAGTGCTGAAAAAGCATTTAAGATTGATAAAGATTACCATAGAGGGCCGTTAACAGTTCATATCCGCGTAGATAAAGACAAACTAACTATTGCCGATACTTTCTTGCTTGAGCTCGAGGCTGCTATTGAGCCGGATTACGAGGTCACGATGCCGAATGTAGGGAACGAGCTCGAAAATTTTGGCATTGTTGACTGGGACAATTTGGGTGATAAGCTTGATGAAAACAATAATGTCATCAGCACATATCAATACAGGCTTGAACCTTTTCTGTCGGGCACTTACTCCTTACCCGCTTTTAAATTCGAATTTTATGATGTGAACAATCCTGAAGATAATAAGTACGAGCTGTCAACCGAGCCGATTGCAATCGAGGTGACTTCGCTTCTGGGTGAGCAGCGTGCGGAATTAAAAATAGCTGACATCGAAGGTGTAGTTAACGTACCTGCCGAGCATTCTTATTGGTGGGTTTGGCTGTTGTCTGCAGCCGGTATTATTATTGCGATAATTTTCTGGCTTAATCGGCGGCGTCATCGGGCTGAGAAGCTGATAAGGATTTTCAAGCCGGCCCATGAAATCGCATATGAGCGTTTGCGGGCCTTGGTAGACCAGGACCTTGTAGAGGCAGATAAAATTAAGGAATTTTACGAGCGCATCAGTGATATTCTCAGGCATTATATCGAGCACCGGTTTAATCTAAAGGCTCCAGAAAGGACCACTGAGGAATTTTTGGCGGAACTTGCAACTGCAGATGTGCTTGCCCGGCCCGACCAGCAGCGGCTGGCAGAATTTCTGCAGCATTGCGATCTGGTGAAGTTTGCAAAATATAATCCGACAACTGAACAGATTCAAAAAACCTTTGATTTAGTAAGGGATTTTATAGAGACAACCAAATCCGATGAGAAAAAAATTGACGTCACAGAAAACGAATCCGAACAGGCAATTAATGTAGTGAGTGCTTAAATGGAATTAAACTCTCCGTGGGTATTGTTATTGCTTTTGGTTTTACCGCTACTTGTCTATATTAAGCTGCGAAGGCAAAGACCGGCAACAATAAGATTCCCCAGCCTGAAGGATATCAGGCAATGCCCGATTTCTCTGCGGCGAAGGCTCAGGCCGCTTTTGAACATTGTAAGGTTTGTTTGCATAGCACTTTTGATAGTGGCTCTTGCCCGTCCCAGGAAGGGAACAATACTGTCAGAAATTTCCACTGAAGGTGTGGCCATAGAAGTAGTAGCCGACCGTTCCGGCAGTATGCAGACGGAGATGGACTATTTCGGTGAGAAACTTAACCGTTTTGAAGTTGTTAAAAAAGTTTTTTCAGATTTTATTGCAGGTAATAAAAAGGATTTGGCCGGCAGAGGTGGTGACCTTGTAGGCTTGATTACCTTTGCTCGTTACGCTGATACTACCTGTCCTCTGGTTCTCAGTCACAATGTCCTGCTCGAATTTCTGAAAAAAACAGAGATTGTCAGGCTGCGCAGTGAAGATGGTACGGCAATCGGTGATGCAATTGCTTTGGCAGCAGCTCGGTTAAAAAAGGCCGAAGAAGAACTGCAGCAGCGAAGAGCAAGGCTTATCGAATCCGGCGAACTGAATAGAGGCGAGCAGGAAAGCGGCTTCAAGATTAAAAGCAAGGTGATTATTTTGCTTACCGATGGTATTAACAATGCAGGCGAGTATGACCCTCTTGTCGCTGCCGAAC
>CAYNDE010000031.1:0-5900 GCA_964395535.1 uncultured Pirellulales bacterium | reverse complement strand
CTTACCGATGGTATTAACAATGCAGGCGAGTATGACCCTCTTGTCGCTGCCGAACTGGCCGAAGAATGGGGTATAAAAATCTATTCAATCGGCATCGGTTCTGCGCAAGCCTATACGACTGTTCAAACTCTCCTGGGAACATATAAGATGCCGACAGGCCAGAATCTTGATGAGGGATTGCTCAAGGAAGTTGCACAAAGAACCGGCGGATTTTACGGACGAGCCGATGATGCCGAAACACTTGTGAAGATTGTTGAGAAAATCAACGAGCTGGAAAAAACTGAGGTCAAGTCAATCCAGTACGCTCAATATTCTGAGCGTTTTGGCTCGTGGACATTTGGGGCGCTTTTGCTTTTGTTTCTTGAAATAATAACCAATTGTACGATATTTCGAAAAATTCCTTAAAAAAGGACAATAGCATATTTATGAATTTGGGTAACGACAGAGCGTTATGGTTATTATTCGCGGTACCGGTGGTTTTGATTCCGGTTTATGTCTGGTGTTTCTGGCGAAAATCGAGAGCACTAAAAGCGCTTGCCAGTGTAGAGATGCTGAAAAAGATTAATATATCCGTCAGTCTGAAAAAGCAGCTATTCAAGGCTCTTTTATTGCTTTCAGCGTTTGTCATTATTGTAATCGCACTGACACAGCCCAGGTGGAATCCACAGGCCCAGAAGATAAAGCGCCAGGGCCGGGATGTCTGCATTCTGCTTGATACCTCCCGTTCAATGCTGGCCGAAGACATCAAGCCAAGCAGACTTGAACGTTCGAAGCTCGCTATAAAGGACCTGATGGAGGTTTTGCAGGGTGACCGAATGGCAATTGTTACATTCGCCGGCAATGCGAGTGTAAAATGCCCCTTAACTCAGGACTATGCCTTCGTACGAATGGTGCTCGATGATATATCGACTGAAAGCACTACCAGGGGCGGCACAATGATTGGAGATGCTATTCGCAAGGCCGCCGAAGATGTCTTCGACAGGCAAAGCAGAGAGTATAAAGACATTATTCTGATTACTGATGGTGAAGACCATGACAGCTTTCCCGTTCAGGCTGCAGAAAAGGCTGCCAAAGAAGGTATTAGGATTATTGCAATTGGACTTGGAGATGAAAACACAGGCTGCCGAATCCCGATTACAGGCCCAAGCGGCGAAAAAACTTTTTTAAAATATAACGGACAGGAGGTATGGTCAAAGCTCGATGCCGATACTTTACGCAAGGTCGTTTATGCTACCAATGGCGGCAAATACTTGTCAGTTGAGCCTGGAACGACTTTAGACCTTGGGCAAATTTACGAAGGTCTCATTGCCTCAGCCCAAAAACGCGAGCTTGAGTCAACTACTATGACAAGATATGATGAAAGATTCCAGGTTTTCCTGGCTTTAGGTCTGGGTTTGATAGTATGGGAGTACCTGACGAGTGAAAAGAAAAGAGCTTAAAATAATATTAATAATAGCATTGATATTGGTGTTTTCTCAAATTATCCAGGCGAGTTCTATACGTGATTCAGTGCATCAAGGGAACAGCTTGTATGAAAGTGGGCATTTTAACGATGCCCTAAAAGAATATGACCAGGCCCTTATCGACCAGCCGCAGGCACAGGAACCGAAATTCAACAAGGCAAACTGCTATTTTCAGCTTGACGACCTGGCTCAGGCAATAGACCTTTATAATGAAGTTGCTGCTGAAACCAAAGATATGCAGCTCGTTGCAAAAGCTAAGTACAATCTTGGCAACTGCTATTTTCAGCGAGGCGTCAAACAAAAAGATTCCAACCTTCAAAAGGCTCTGGAAGATTTGCAGACAAGCATCACCTTCTGGCGAAGCGCATTGGAAATCAATCCCGAAAATGAGAAGGCTGCAAAAAATATCGAAGTTGCCAGACTGATTATCAAGGATATCATCGACCAGATTAACAAGCAAGAACAAGAGCAACAGCAGCAGGCGGAAAAACAAAGACAGCTCCAGGAAAAACTCAAAGAGCTTGCCGAACAGCAAAAAGCTCTGGCCCAAAAAACACAGCAAATAAACAATGATGCGAACGAAGGGAAAATCAGCCAGCAGCAGGCAGGTGAAGGTTATAAACAACAGTCACAGGAGCAATCACAGCTTAGATCTGAAACGGACCAGACACTGCAACAAATGCAGCAGCAGGATCCCAATACTCCTCAGCCGACACAAATGCAACAAGCTGAAAGAGAATTGGAGCAGGCAATGGGCAAACAATTTGACGCTGAGAATAAATTGAATACCTCAGAAGGTGCCGCTGCAAAGCAATCTCAGGATGAAGCTGCCGAGTATATTGAAAATGCCTTAAAGAAACTGTCTGAGGATAATCAGCAAACTCAGCAACAGCAGCAGCAGGAACAACAAGGACAAACGCAGCAGCCCCGTGAACCCAATCAGCCTGGCCGGGAACAACAACAGCAGAAGGAACAAAAAGCAGTCGCCGCCCAGGATAAAACTGCGCAGGAAATATTAAATAAGGAACAGAAGGAAAAAGAGCAAAGACAGATTCTCCAGCGAGGTGGTTTCCAGAAAGTGGAAAAAGACTGGTAAGATGAACTTCCTTATAAAAAATATTTTTATTGCACTGTCTTTTTTTGCATTGTTTGTAATCAATGCTGAAGCCGACGTGAGGGTCTCTGCTCAGGTTGATACCTCGCAGGATATTTACGTTGGTGAAAGCTTTGGTTACTACATAATCATCGAGGGTTCGGATAAGGCCGGTCAGGTAGAAATGAAAGCCCTACAGGAATATAATCCGCAGCCCGCGGGTAACAGGCAGCAAAGCTCCACACAGATTATAAATAATCGTGTCACTACAACCCAGACCTTAATAATGACTTATTCGTTAACAGCTAATAGCACCGGATTACATCACCTGCCTGCGGTTACGGTAACACTTGATGGAAAAAGTTATCAGACAAATCCGGTGGAAGTCAATATCCTCAAACCCGGTACAACCGACCAGTTGGATATGGAGGTTACTTTATCCGAGCAGCAATGTTACGTCGGTCAGCCGGTTATTATGACAATAAAATTTTACATCTCCGCGGATATCGGCGACTTTGGTTTTAATATACCCGCCTTCACCAGTGATGACTTTTATATCGAGGAGCCGGATGTATCAAATCAGCAGGCAAGGCAGTATGACCTCGGCAACGGTGTAATTGTCAGCGTCAGCCAGTCCCGCACCGTTCATAACGGTAAAGATTCGATTTTACTGTCCTTTAGCAAGGTCCTAATTCCCAGACATTCCGGCGAAATAGCAATCTCACCGGCTTCGGTTTCTGCAGATGTCGCAGTAGGCATAGCACGCTCACAGGATAGGTTTTTCAACGATTTTTTCGGGTCAAGAAAAGAATATAAAAGATTTATGGTTAGTTCTCAGCCTTTGAAGCTGACAGTATTGTCTCTTCCTGAAGAAGGCAAACCCTCCGGATTTTACGGCCTGGTCGGCCAATATACAATTACTGCTTCTGCCACGCCAACAAAGGTCAGTGTAGGAGATCCAATTACACTTACAATCAAAGTTGGTGGTGGCAAATATTTAAAACCGGTTAAGTGGCCTGCTTTGGAAGAGATTCCCGAATTTGCAGATAACTTTAAGATTCCTTCTGAAAAAGCATCACCGACAATCGAAAATGGCTGCAAGATTTTTACACAGACGATACGCGCCAACAATGATAAAATCGACGAAATTCCGTCGATTCCGCTTGCCTATTTCGACGCTGATGAGGGCAAATATGACGTTGCTAAAACCGGGCCGATAAAGCTCGATGTATCACCGACAAAAATATTAACCGGCGCGGATTTGGAAGGTCTTGATTTTACACCTGTAAATAAAGAAGTAGAGGCCATAAAGAAAGGGCTTTCAGCAAATTACGAAGGCCTTAATGCCTTAACAAACCAAACCTTCTCGCCCCTGGCCGCTTCTGTCGCGATTCCTTATGTGTTTGTATGGGCAGGACCTCTGGCCTTGCTGGTAATTAGCACGCTTGTTAAATTCCTAACATATACAACTCCTGAAAAAGTCGCGGCCAAAAGAAGACGGACTGCTGCCGGTAAAGCCATCAGTCAGTTAAAAAGAATTTCTTCGCATACTGCTGAGAAGCAGCAATGCGAGCTGCTTGCCTCAGTAATGAAACAGTATTTAGGGGACCGTTTTGACAGAACAGCAGGGTCACTTACCTCTGGCGACTGCTTCGAGATTATTGATAAAGCGACAAAAAACGCTGAGATTGCAAAAAAATATCAGGAAATCATAGCAGATTGTGAAGCCGCCAGATATGCGTCCTCGAAAACTAATATTGATAATGCATATGTAAAAGAAGTAATAAAACTTATTCGTGATGTCGATAAGAAATCCAAAAAATTGTGAAGAGTAAAATATTATTAATTGCCTTTTCTTTGTTGGTATCAACGGCTTTGGCAAAAGCCAAATTGCCGGCCGAAGAAGTTCTTTCAATTTTCCACCAGGCAAATGAACAGTTCAGACAGGCAAATGCAGCCCAGGACCCACAGCAGGCTGAGAGATATTATGAAAGTGCAATACTTATCTATGAGAGGATTATCGATGAGGGCCAGCTCGAAAATGCGAAGTTATATTACAATCTTGCAAATGCTTATTTCCTCCAGGGGCAGCTCGGCAAAGCAATACTGAATTATCGCAGGGCGGAAAAAATTGACGATGCTGATGAAAACATCCAGAAGAATTTTGCTTTCGCACGTAGCAGGAGGATAGATAAAATTGCTGTAAAAACCGAAAAGCGCGTTCTGAAGACACTGTTTTTCTGGCATTATGATTTTTCCCTTAAGAATAGGTTTCTGCTTACATGTATTTTCTTTGGAATTGTTTGCTTATGTATCACAGCCATAATATCGTTTGGTAAAAACATTTCTTGGACAATATCTGCAATAATTTGTAGTATTTTGATGCTGTGTTTTTTGACCTCGGTTGCTCTCGAATATAAAACACAGGTAAATAAGGTGTGCGGAGTCATAACAGCTAAGGAAGTTATCGCTCATCAAGGCGACGGAGACAACTATGCATCGAGTTTTAAAGAACCTCTTCACGAAGGCACAGAGTTTGATTTGATTGAAAATCGACCAGGCTGGTTCCATATAAAACTTTTTGATGATAGTGATGGTTGGATTCCCAGTAATGCCGCCGAATTGATATGATGTCTATCGGGCTTCAAGGGCTTCATATTTTCTCATAAAAACCCCAAACTTCCGAATTCTCGGTTCGTAAGGCCAGTTATATAAAGAGCTTTCAAGCGAATTAATGGATTTCTAATCCGCAGGTCGCAGATTCGAATCCCTCTGCTATTTTGAAATAAAAAAGACTTGCGTTTTCGCGCAAGTCTTTTTTTATGTCACTATCTTTCAATTCGTTGTTTGGTTTTCCTATAAGCCTTTTGCGAGGTGGTAATAAATCTCGTTCCACCTGAGTTCTTTCTTGAATTCCGAAATCTTCGTATCTTTTCCGATTAGTACGTACTCCATACCTGCCATCTCGGCAAAGTCTTCCATATGCTCTGCGGTAACAGCCATACTAAAGCCGGTATGATGTGCTCCGCCCGCCAGTATCCAAGCAGCCGCGCCAATCTTGAGATTTGGTTTCGGCACCCATACAACTCTTGCGACCGGCAGTTTCGGCAGCGATTCATCGGGAGCAACAACGTCAACCTCATTGACAATCATCCTGAACCGGTTGCCTAAATCTATTACCGACGCGTTTATTCCCGCCCCGTTGGGGACATTAAAGACCAGCCTTGCAGGGTCGGCCTTGCCGCCGATAGAGAGCGGGTGAACCTCAAGCGAGCACTTGCCTTTTGCAATTGACTCGCACACCTCGAGCATATGAGCGCCGAGCACCTTCATATTTCTCGGCT
>CAYNDE010000030.1:0-14650 GCA_964395535.1 uncultured Pirellulales bacterium | reverse complement strand
TCAAATCGTACGCAGCTTTGTTGACAAAGACGAGGTCGCCTTCGAGAATTGTCGGTTTCATAGAGCCGGTCGGCACCCAGTTCCAGTCTGCAAGGACGGATTTTACGGGTATTATGACAAAGACAATAATAAAAATTGTCAGTCGCCAGCTTTTCCACCACTGAAGCAGATATTTCTTGATTTTCTGCTTGTCCATTTTTCGCTCCCGTTATTAGTTATCGGCTGAAAGATTAGTTTATTTACGAATTATACCCTCAAATGTTCACTTCTTGTAATTTATTTTCGTTCGTTTATAATATCCCGAACTGTTTTTTATGGAGAAATTAATATGTCAAAACTGGTAAAACTGGATGATATCGTATCACTGTGCAGACGGCGGGGCTTTATTTTTCAATCGAGCGAAATATACGGAGGGCTTGCGAGCTGTTACGACTATGGTCCCCTGGGAGTGGAGCTTAAAAACAATGTGAAAAAGGCCTGGTGGAAATCGGTCGTTCAGATGCGCGACGACATTGTAGGCCTGGACTGCTCGATACTGATGCACCCACTAATATGGAAGGCGTCGGGACACGCAGACAAATTCGCCGACCTTATCGCCGAATGCAAAAAATGCAATACGAGAAGCAGAGTTGACCACCTGAAAGAATCAGTTCAGGCGAGCGAGGATGAGCACACCGAGCACATAGCAATCGACGCGGCCCGGTCGAAACAATACGATTTAACAAATAAGCTCTGCCCTAACTGCGGTTCTGTAGGTCAATTTACCGAGCCGATGCCTTTCAAATTGATGTTCGAGACGCAGATGGGCGCCAACGTCGATGACTCAATGACGCTATATCTACGGCCTGAAACCGCACAGGGAATATTTGCAAACTTCAAAAATGTGCTCGATACGACAAGAGTCAAAATTCCGTTCGGCATCGCGCAAATCGGCAAGAGCTTCCGAAACGAGGTGACAACAAAGGCCTTTATCTTCAGAACACGCGAGTTCGAGCAGGCTGAAATCGAGTTTTTCTGCGAGCCTGGGACTGATGAGCAATGGTACGAACACTGGAAAGAAACACGTTTTAACTGGTATCTGAACCTGGGCATCAAAAAAGAGAACCTGCGGTTTCGCAATCATGAGGCTGATGAATTAGCCCATTATGCAAAAGCCTGCGTCGATGTCGAGTACAAATTTCCCTTCGGCTCAGGCGACTGGCAGGAGCTCGAAGGCATAGCCAACCGAACTGATTATGATTTGCGTCAGCACCAGAGAGGAATGAAAACGTTAAATGAATGGTTCGAGAAGAAGGGTGACCTTTCCAAAATCGAGCTTAAAGTTGAGGGGGACGACTACAGCAAAGGGCCTCTGTCTTACTTTGACGACCAGGAGAAGAAAAGATTTATTCCTTATGTCATAGAGCCATCTGCCGGTGTGGACAGAAGCGCTCTCGCCTTTCTGGTTGACGCTTATGACGAGGAAGAGGTGCGGGGCGAGAAGCGGAATCTGCTTAGGTTTTCGGCTGCCCTTGCCCCCATAAAGGTCGGGATTTTCCCTCTTGTTAAAAAGGACGGTATGCCGGAAATAGCGCGAAAGATTTATGATGATTTGAAGAAATATTTTCACTGCTTCTACGACGAAAAAGGTGCTGTCGGTAGACGCTATCGCAGGCAGGATGAGGCGGGCACGCCCTTCTGTATAACCGTTGACGGCCAGACAACCCAGGATAATACCGTAACCGTCCGCGAACGTGACTCAATGGAGCAGGTCAGGGTATCGACAAACCAACTTAAAAATTACCTCTGTGAAAAACTGGATATGTAATGAGTATTGTTTTGTTGCAAACCTCAGCGTAATCTGTTAAGATATGTTATATGATACCAACGATTCGACACGATAGAAATGATGAGTCGATGGAGGCCAAGACCCGCTGGTTCCGGTCGTTCTCAATGGCCGAGAGGATGGAAATTTTTTGCAGCTTCACCGACCTCGCCTTGTCAGTTAATCCCAAAATGAAGGATAGAAGGGATGCTCAACCGACTACAGGACGTGTTCAAGTCCTTTCAAAACCACAAGTTGACGAACAAACAAATAACTCAGAGTAATACCGTAATATTTCGAGAGATATCCTTTAGGACAGATAAAAATATCGATCAACCAAGGCAAATTAACTGAAAGATAAGTGAAATACATAGCGCGCGTGCAGGAATCAGCGTAATTACAATCCTCACACATAAGGCAAGTCCAAGTTCTTCGACACCGAGATTGCAGTGATGGTTTTCAGTTATATGATTCTCTGTATGACTTGAGCAGTTTTTTCCCGTGTGCAATCTCGCCATTTCTCTCTATGACTACGATTTCTTTGCCTTTGACGAGAGGCTTAATACGTTTTTTAAGAAACTCTTTGATTCGCCAATTACCTTGGGCTGCCTTTTTTTGACCATACGAACCGACCTCATCTTGCGAATTAGCCCTAATAACTATCCTGATTTGGTCTTGTTCCCAAACCTTTTTTTCAAAATCTCGAACTTTCATTTAGATTCTCCTCTTAACAGAAATCCTGCGCGGACATATCAAGAAAACACCACTTGCGTAATAATCCAATAAATATCAGTCTAAAAATAGTATTTGTATCTTTTTGCCCCCATCAAAATTGTAACGAGTCATCGTCACGAATCTTATCGACCAGAAAGAATTCCAGATTAAGGTAAAAAGTCTAAAGGATATAGCAACAAATAGGAACTTTCGGGCCTGTGATTGTTTATCGGGCCTATTATGAACTTCGGCTTCGAAGTCCGCCATCAGTCAGACACAAGTTACGTAACCTCTGAATATATGCTTTCCTAAAATTACTTTGGTTTGTATAATCTTTTACTTTAAAAAAGGAGAAAAATTCATATGCAGGAAAACAAGAAAACTTCTATATCTGATTTGAAGAACAATGTCGATAGAGACGTAACCGTTTCAGGCTGGCTTTATAACAGCCGCTCCAGCGGCAAATTGCTGTTTTTAATTATTCGTGACGGCACAGGACTCTGTCAGTGCATTGTCGAAAAAGCCAAAGTCAGCGATGAGCTTTTCGATTCCTTAAGGCATCTCGGCCAGGAATCGTCACTGATGGTAACAGGGGCCGTTCGCAAAGACGAAAGAAGCGTTGGCGGGAACGAACTGGCAGTCAGCGATGCAAAGATAATCCACGCAGCGAGCGATTACCCGATTACACCGAAGTCGCACGGGACGGATTTTCTGCTGAAACATCGCCATTTGCATTTCCGCTCGATTCGGCCGTGGTGCATCGGCAAAATCCGGCATACTGTTATCGATGCAATCAGAAGATTTTTCAATGACAACGGTTTCATTCTGATTGATACACCGATACTGATGTCGATGGCCGGCGAAGACCAGCAGAGCCTTTTCGAGGTCGATTATTTCGGAGAGACGATGTTCCTTACACAGACAGGCCAATTACATCTTGAATCAGCGGCTATGAGCTTCGGCAAAGTCTATTGCTTCGGGCCTACATTCAGGGCCGAAAAGAGCAAGACCAGAAGGCACCTGACAGAGTTCTGGATGGTCGAGCCGGAGGTCGCTTTTATCGACCTTGACGGACTTCTGGAATTGGCAGAAAATTTTGTATCTTTTTTAGTGGCTGATGTACTGGAAAAAAACAGGGCCGAACTGGAGACTTTAGGCGCCGATATAAAATCGCTTGAAAAGATGACTCCGCCCTTCTACCGGCTTACATACACAGAGGCTGTTGATATCCTGACCTCGCAAAGGGCCAAGAATTTTCTTGCAAAACAAATAGAGCAGTTCAAAAACCAAAAAGAGCAAATCGAATCAAGAATCGCAGAGCTTGAGCAGCAGCAAAAAGGTAGCCTCAAGCAATGGCAAAAAGAGAAAAACGCAGCAGAATTGATTGAGTTGCATTCAGCTCTCGGCGAGGTGAACACAAAGATAGAAAATAATCCGAAGCACGCCGCCCTTGCGGCTGAGTTTGTCTGGGGCAAGGACCTCGGCGGCTCGGATGAGACGATTATTTCGCAGATGCACGACAAGCCGGTGTTTGTAACGTGTTATCCGAAGCAGGCCAAGGCATTTTATATGAAAATCGACAGAGACAATCCGAAGGTTGTCTTAAATTTTGACCTGCTCGCCCCGGAAGGTTTTGGTGAAATCATCGGCGGCTCGGTCAGAGAAGATGACCATGATACTCTTTTGCAGCGAATCGAAGAAAACGATTTACAGGCCGAAAATTACCGCTGGTATCTGGATTTGCGCAAATTTGGCTCGGTGCCTCACGGCGGTTTCGGGCTCGGAGTCGAAAGAACCGTCGCCTGGATTACAGGCGAAAAACACATACGCCAGTGTATTCCGTTCCCGCGAATGATGGACAAGGTTTATATCTAATGCAAAAAAAAATTCTTATACAGAACAAATTTCTTTTTTTTACATGTTATGTTATTAAACTTGTAAAAACTAAGGAGAACACATGGAAAAGATTTTGAGTGGTGGATGTTTGTGTGGTTCAGTGCGATATGAATACACCGGTGAGCCTGAAGAGGCATCCTATTGTCACTGTGACGCCTGCAGAAAAGCTACTGGTGGCCCATATACCGTTGGAGTGCTAACGCGAGCCGATGCCCTTCGTATTATCTCCGGCCGTGTCAAAAGCTACACAACAACGGCCGACAGCGGCAATAAAATTACTCGAGAGTTCTGTCCCAAATGCGGCTCGCCTCTGTTTACCAAAGCCCGTGCGCATCCCAATTTGGTTTGGATCAAGGCCGGCAGTTTAGATGAACCGCAATTGATTAAACCAGGCTACCAGACATGGACACAGTGCGCTGTTCCCTGGGCATACCTTAGCAGGGATTTACCAGGTTTTCCAAAGGGTGGCCCTGCCCTAAAAGAATAAACTTCATAGCCAACTGTCTTTTTACTAATCACAGTCGTAAAACTTATGGACAAGGTTTACATATAAGGCTTTATCAGCCGGATGCCGAACGAGTCCGCTGCTGAGGTGATTTTTCGCTTCCTTGCTCTCCTCGCATCCTATTTTGTTTCGGTGCTCACTCAACACAGAAGTAAACATTAAAAAAATCTATCCCTCGGCGAGGCGAAACGTCACTATTAAAAAAAACGGAGCATCAAACCAAGGCTCACTGAGAGCGCCCACACCCAAAGCCTCCCAGAAGAACACTCAGCCGATGCTCCACGTAAATTAAACTAAACTCTTTTTAACTTTTCAAGCCTTATTAAACAACCTGTAAATCGGCCTTAATTTAACTTAAAATACATCTTTTACTAACAATGCTTATAATTATTATATGAATTTTCAGAGAGGATTCTTCATCAGGTTTTCCCCCATTGTGGTGGTAAAAATGCCTTAGAAGGCCGCGATTGAAATATTCCGGCATCCAAAGACGCCATAAATCCAGAAAACTTATGTTTCGAGCGATGTCAGACCCTTGCGGATAGCGTATTTTGTAAGCTCTGCCACGCTGAAGATATTGAGCTTATTCATTATCTGCCTGCGGTGCGTTTCGACTGTCTTTACGCTGATATGGAGCTTTAAGGCGATTTGCTTCGTCGATTTACCTTCTGCTATCATCTGGAGCACCTCACGCTCTCTGTTGGAGAGGATATCCGAGCCCGCAGTTTCCGCTTTCGACAGCCGATGCAAATACCCGTTAACGACCACGCCCGAGATGCTCGGACTAAGGTAAGTTTTACCCGAGACAACCGAGCGAATCGCGCTTGCCAGCTCTTCAAAAGCACAGTCTTTCAGCAGATAGCCGCTCACGCCGCTTTTGAGCATTTCCGTAACAAACAAGGTATCCGAGTGCATTGAAAGGGCAATTATCTTGACATTTTCGTTTTTGCCGACAATCTGTCTTGTTGCCTCCATACCATTTAAATCGGGCATGCTCACATCCATAATAATCACATCGGGTGACAGCTCAGCGGCAAGCTGAACCGCAGCTCTGCCCTGGTCGGCCTCGGCCACAACTTGCATATCAGATTCTTTCTCCAGCAGCAGCCGCAGGCCCTGCCGCGTAATTCTATGGTCATCAGCCAATAAGATTTTTATTTTTTTCATTCTTTTTCCCCCTTTTCCTAACTGTCTTTTTGCTTATCGGAGCAGCCAGAAAAACTTTTGTACCGCTGCCGGGTTTTGACTCGATTCTGAATCGGCCGCCGATATTTTCGAGCCTTTCGCTTATGCTGAACAAGCCGAAACCTCCGCCTTCCAGGCCGCCTGAACGAATTTTAGAAACATCAAAGCCGACCCCGTCATCCACAACGGTAACCTGTATTTCATTATCAGCCCTGCTGACAGAAACCGTCACCTTTTTCGCATGTGCATGTTTGGTAACATTATGCAGCGATTCACGAACCGACTGGAAAAGAAGAACACGTACCTTATCATTCAGCGGTTTGGCTTTCCCGTCGTCTTTGAATTCCGCCGAAAGACCATCTCTTTTTTTGACATATCTGACAAGCCATTCCACAGCCGCTTCAAAACCAAGCTCGTAAAGAACAGGCGGGCTCAACTCAAAAGTCAACGAACGGGCACTTTCAATCGTCTGGCCGAGTAAATCCCGCACCTCATCAACTATCCCAACAAGCTCCGGCGAAGATACCGACTTTTGCAAAGAGTCCAGCTTAATTTTGGAAATTGCCAGATTCTGTCCCAGATGGTCGTGTACACTGGTTGCCATTTGCCTGCGCATTTTCTCCTCGGAAAGTGACAGCTCAAGTGCCAGTGAACGCAGCTGTTTTTGATAATCCAGAAGTTTCTCTTCGGCCTTTTTACGCTCGGTGATATCTTCAACAGTACCCTCGTAATAAACAACTTTGCCTTGACCGTCTCTTACAGCTACGGCGCTTTCGCGTATGTAGAGTCTGGTCCCATCACGCTTTAACCAGATATACTCAAGCCCGCGAACAGAACCGTCTTTTTCGATTTTTTCCTTAAAAAATGAACGCGGACACGTCGGTTCAAAACCCTCTTTCTCAAGATTAAGCTTGGCGAGCTGTTCAAACGAAGAATAGCCCAGCATCTTTATCAGTGCAGGATTCGCCATAAGAATACGGCCGTCGGGAGTGGTTCTATAAATACCGACAAGAGCATTTTCGAATATATGCCTGAAGCGCTCTTCTACATCCCTGCGGGCATTCTCTGCTATCTCACGCTCGCTTATTTGATTTAGCAAATCTTCATTTACTTTTTCAAGGTCAGCCGTACGCTGCTCAACACGCTCCTCGAGCTCATCGCGTGCCCGGCGAAGCTGCTCCTCCGCTCGCACCCTGTCGGTGACATCCGTAAAAAAGCCAACATTGCAACTGACCTCATCAATCACCATATTCGTCGTATTAATATCCGCATATATTATCTTGCCATCTTTACGCAAACACGGAAGCGCCGGTGCCAGCGTCTTTTCTCCCCTAACCTGGGCCTCAAATTCGGCAAAAACATGTTCCAAAGATTCTTTGGGGTGAATATCAGGGACGCCCATTTTTGTGAGTTCTTCTTCTGAGTAACCAAGCATCCTACAAATAGCAGGATTGGCATACCTAAATTTCTTTGTTTTAGTATCTGCCACTAATATTCCCTCTGCAGCCTTATCAAAAAGCATCTTGTACCTTTTTTCAGATTCCTCATGAGCGCGCATCACTTTCTTTTGCTCGGTGATATCCTCTACAACCTCAATGAATCCCTTTATCGTGCCATCCGCTTCGTAAACCGGAAAGGCGTGAATCCAAACCGGAAAATGGTTGCCGTCATCCCGAACGCCCTCAGTTTCTACTTCCGCAGGGCGCCCGGTAGCCATAGCCCGTGTCCCTGGACAATGCGAACAAACCGCATCACGTTTCTCGAACTCCCTGAAGCAATATTCGCCTACAAACTTATCCCGAGACTTTCTAAGAAGACGACCCTGGGTAGTGTTGACCATAATTATCCTGTAGTCGGCACCTATCAGGGTAACGCCAAGACCAATATTCTCCACAAGGGTGCGGTAGATTTCCTCACTATCGTGCAGCGCTTTCTCTGACTGTTTGCGCTCTGTTATATCACGGTTGATGCCCTTGTAACCCAAAAGATTTCCATCTTCGCCAACAATTGGGACGCCGCTTGTCTCGAGCACCACAACTCGTCCATCCTTATGAAGCATAGTGTTCTCCAATGCGGAAAACGGTTGGTTTGGCTTTACCGCATCTCTGAACAATAGATTTACTCGTTTTTCTTCCTCAGGAGACATAAAGTCGAACGGCGTTTTTCCAATGACTTCTTCAGGCTCATACCCTATCAGGTCCTTGACTTTCGGGTTGGAATAGGTATAAACGCCCTCGGCGTCCACCTCCCAGACCCAATCGCTGGTAGTCTCAACCAGAGAGCGGAATTGAATTTCACGTTCTCGCAATGCCTTCTCTACCCTCTCCGCATGTTCGCTTAGCAAGGTAACTGCTACGCCAATAGCTATAAACATTATGGCACGAAAATAATCATCCGTAGCTGTTATATCCGTCCTGAAAAAAAAATGACTCAAAATCAGAAATGCGGACAAAAGTACAGCTATGATTAAACCTTTCCTTTTCCACCAAAGGCACGCTAAAACGATAGGAATGTAAAAAAAGTGCGAAAAGAGAGTTTCTCTTTTAAGTATCATATGAAAGTAGTACACCAATGCACAAGCTATGGCAAAAAGGACAGCAGTTACCACAAGCTTATATTTATCCTCTCGTTTTACGAATTTTGGCCACATCATACTACTCCCATTCCTGCCGGCGGCCGGCTTTTATCCGTATCAGCCTTTGCCGCACAAGAACACATTCAGGTACATTTTATCAATCAAGGCCGAAAAATTTGAGCCACTGCTCTGTTTCTCCTTCACTAAGCCCCTGTTGTTTGGCCTGCGGCTCAACATTTCGTGTCTTTTTTCTTAACTGCTTTCCCACCTGTTCGAAGAATCTGTCTGATTTTACCGCCACAGCCTTTCTCGCCCGCGCAGCGTCACGGACCCTGCGGTCGCTGCTTACTACCGTCAATCGTCTCGGGGCTGTGTTTGCACGTATCTTATTTTCAATTACAGAATCCGCATCTACACCAAGACCGGTGAAGAAAACCTCCAGATTTTCCATATTGTCGAAGCCGCTTTTATCAGGCGGACCTATTCCGTCGAAAACAATCTCGCCGCTCTCGCCCGTCTGCTTCAGATATCCTGACACAATTTTGCACATCTGAACATCGGTTATGGATTCCGAATCATCACCGAGTTTGTGAACCGCCCAGAGCAAATTATAACCGTCAATCAAAAAAGGCATAGTCAATAAATCCGATAGGCCTGAAAATCCGAAACAAAAACCATTATATCATACGAGCTCTTTATTTTCAAACAGCCAACCCAATCATTATGCACCCCCGGTTGTCTGAGCGGCATCGAATCTTACCTCGCCGCCCACTATAGTCTTTTCAACCTTGCCCTTCACCTTCCAGCCGTTATAAGGGCAGTTCCTGCTCTTGGAGCGGAATTGATTTACATCGATTGTACACTCTGCATCGGGGTTGATAATTGTAACATCGCCCTGCCGGCCCTTTCCGAGCGTCCCCTTGTCAACTCCGATTATCGCCGCCGGCTTTTCAGTCATCAAGCAGATAAGTTTTGGCCAGTCCAGAATGCCCGGCTCAATCAAAGCTTTAACGTATAATGATAGTGAGCACTCAAGAGAAGCAATACCGAAAGGCGCTGCAAGAAATTCAAGCTCCTTTTCGCTCTGCAGGTGCGGTGCGTGGTCACTGACTAAAGCATCAACCAGCCCTTCAGCAACTGCCGACTTCAGGGCATCAATATCCTTTTGCGTCCTCAACGGAGGATTAACCTTGAAATTTGTATCATACTCGGCACACATCTTTTCATCAAAAAGCAGATGATGGGCCGTTACCTCACAGGTTACAGGCAGTGATTGCTCCTTTGCCGCCCTTATCAATTCGACTGAGCCGGCTGTCGATATATGCTGTGCGTGGTATCGGACTCGGCCGTTCTTTATCTTCTTGACAAGCTGTATGTCACGCCAAAGCATCGCTTCTTCCGCAAGGGCATCTATACCGGGCAGACCAAGTATTGATGAATAATAGCCCGAATTCATCACGCCGCTGCCGGCAATACTATCGTCCTGGCAGTGCTGCGATATTACAACACCGAACATCGAGGCATACTTCAACGCCCGCAGCATAACAGAGGCGTCCTGCAGGCCGCTGCCGTCATCAGTAAAACCGACCGCGCCAGCCTCAGCCATAAAGCCCATCTCGGCAAGCTCAACGCCCTCTCTGCCCTTTGTTATCGCACCCATCGTATAAACATGGGTCTTTCTTGCTTTTCTGCCTTTGCGATGGATATATTCCACATCGGTCTCATTTTCAACGGGCGGCCGGGTATTGGGCATACACACTACCGAGGTAAATCCGCCTGCGACCGCCGCCGCTGAGCCGCTCGCTATCGTTTCCTCTTCCTCGTCACCCGGTTCTCGAAAATGAACGTGAATATCAATCAGCCCGGGCACAACCAGCTTGCCGGTAGCGTCGATTGTCTTCTCAACGTTTCTTTCGACACTGCCGACCTCAGCTATCCTGCCGTCAATAACAAGAACGTCGCATACCTTATCAACGCCGTTCGCAGGGTCTATCACGCGACCATTTTTTATCAGCAATTCACTGCTCATTGTCTTAACTAAAAATTAAAAGTTAAAAACTAAAAACCATAACTTAAATCTCAAAACCTATTTTTCCTAACAGCCACAGAGTAAATATATTTTACTTTTTAACCACAGAGAACACAGAGGTCACAAAGAAATAAATTATATACTGTGTAAATCTGTGTTAATCCGTGTCTTTTTATTTATATTAAACATTCTTAAGTCGGTTTTACTTTTTTCGCTTTGGTTTTGCATTTTTAATTTTAAGCTTTACGTTTTCGCCGCTGCCTGGTTGACCAGGAACAATACAGCCATTCTAACAGCCACGCCGTTGGTAACCTGCTGCAGGATTACACTGTTTGCACCGTCGGCGACCTCACTTTCCATCTCGAGCCCTCTGTTAATCGGTCCGGGATGCATAACAAGAATATCGCTCTTTGCCTTTTTCATCCGTTCGACCGTCAGGCCGAAATAATGTGAATACTCTCGAACCGACGGAAAGGGATTACTGGATTGTCTTTCGAACTGAATCCTGAGCATATTTATCACATCGACCTTCTCGATAACCTCGTCAAGCGAATAGCTCACCTTAACGGGCAGCTTATCCACCGCCGTCGGCATCAATGTAGGCGGCCCGACAAAAATAACCTCTGCGCCGAGCTTTGTCATCGCCCACATATCACTGCGCGCCACTCGCGAGTGCGCAACGTCACCAACAATTGCAATTTTCAATCCCTGCAATGTTCCTTTCATTTTTCGTATCGTATAAACGTCCAGCAAGCCTTGCGTCGGGTGTTCGCAGAAACCGTCGCCGGCATTGACGACGCAGGCGTTAATGCTCCTCGACAGAAACGCTGGCGCACCGCCGGCCTCGTGCCTGATGACAACGATATCGATTCCCATCGCTTCGAGGTTCCTGGCGGTATCAAGCAGCGTCTCACCCTTGCTTACCGAGCTGCTCTTTTGGGTAAAGTTAATGATGTCGGCGCTCAGCCTGCTGGCGGCGAGTATGAAGCTGTTGCGTGTCCTTGTACTGTCCTCGAAGAAAAGATTAACCACGAGTTTTCCGCGAAGTGCCGGCGCCTTTTTTACCGCCCTTTTACTTATCTGCTCGAAACCCTCCGCTGTATCAAGAATGAAGCTAATCTCATCGGCACTTAAATCACGAAGTCCAAGTAAATGTTTCCGCCTCCATTCAAATTTACTTTTCCTCAGCGCCATAATATCACTCAATTATCACTTCATCTTTTCCGTCCGATTCGACTAACAGGACCTGCACATTTTTTCCCGGCTCGGCGTCCGACTTATAGCCTGCGTAATCAGCCTGTATGGGAAATTCTCTTCCCTTACGGTCAACTAGGACCGCCAGCTTTATAGCTTCGGGTCTTCCCAAATCGATAAGCGCATCCATTGCCGCCCTGGCGCTCCTGCCGGTATAGAGCACATCATCAACCAGAACGACTATCCTGCCGTCGATATCGAACCCGATTTCGGTAGTCCGTACCTCAGGCTGAGTATCGCCCTGGGGCGAATTCAAATCATCGCGGTAAAGGGTAATATCCAGAGTCCCGCAGGGAACCAGTTTGTTCAATTTCTCGCTCAATCTGCCGGACAGCCGTTGCGCTAAAATCTCACCCCTGCTGCGGATACCGATTACGGCGATATCGGTATCAGCCGGGCTGTCGGCGACTATTCTGTCAGCCAGAACGCCCAATAACTGCTCGATTTGCTCTGCTGTCAGAAGCGATTTCATATTCTACATCAATCCTCATATAAAACCCAATTCAGAAGAGTATAGCACTAAACAAGCAAAAAGGCAAGACTTCTAAAATTATACTTTTTAACAAATTGCTCTTATCTCTTTTTTCACTGTTCGTTATACCCTGCAAATTCTGACCTTAATTCTTTTTGCGAGCGACGAGGCACAGGCGACTATATTTTTCTTGCTTTCCCGATTAAATCGGCTATAATACCACCTGAATAAGCCGGCACTTAAGCACAACGCTAACGCAGCAGTGGTGAGCCTGGCATTTAATAAGGAGGCATTATGAAGCTTGTACAAATCATACCGCATACAAAGAAAAAACCGAATCTGAAGGTCCTTCTTAAAAATACTGAACGTGAATTGCGAGGCCGGGGTACTACCTTTAAGCGGCAGAGGGAAGGCAGATGGGTCCACGCAAAGTATTCCGGCTGGATTAACTGGGATTTGGCCAAAGGAGGAATTTTGGTTGCCGAGGTGCAGTCGAAAAAGCCTGATGCGGAGTGGCAGTTGCTGCAGGCCTTTATAGGCTACATAGACCGCCATATCGGAAAATACGTCCAGAGCATCAGCATAATCTATTGTTAACAACTAACAAGAAACTAAGATAAAACCAAAATAAATAACATTGAAAATACAAAACCGAACCGTGGTATTACTTAATAATTACTGTAGCTAGAAATGAAAGAGAAAATCGAACATCCCAATCCTGCAGAGCTTGAATGGATCGAAGAAAACCTCAGAAAAGCAGAGGAAATTATTGGTAAAGAAAAATATGAAAAAATAAGTTTAAAAGAATTAGACGATGCATTCGGAAAATGGCTCGATACTCACGACCCAAAAAAGGAAGACCCAAATCCAACCATAAATGCCTTTGGAATAGCTTTCGGTCAACATCTTGTAAATGAACTCGAATTAAAATGGAGGGTTGTCATTGACGATAAAGGAACAGACATAGCTGTACATGGACAACCGGGTGATGTATTGGTTTTCCCTACGAATTTTGTGGCGAAGCGCTATGTCTCAAGACAAAAGAATTTTTTTTGTTTATTCTATCCCGAAATGAAAAAAGATATAGAAAGGCTTAAGGAATACTCAAAACAACAAAGAAATATATTTGACCCCGATTATAATATTAGTGACTTCAAAAACAAACTAATATCAGGCAAATGCCGATGGTTGTTTACAATATTTGCTATAATTTCTTTTATCCTATTACTACTATTAAAGTTCAAATTTACTAAATCAGAAACATATTTTCCAATTTATATAAAAGGTCATTACTTTTGGGCAATAATCATTCTTGCAACAATATTGTGGGGAGTGCTTGCATTTATTAATTGGAGAGCTTGGATAAGAAAACAGTAACACCAGAAATACTTAAGTTATTTCGTTTCTTTTGTGTTAATTCGTGTTCATTCGTGGCTTTTTCTCTTATGACCTGTGCACCTGTGCTCTTGTGACTTATGTCTCGTACACTTATTTTTCCTAAGTTCCCTGTGGTAAATAAAAAAAACTGATTAAATCTGCGTGTAAATAATTTGTGTTAATTCGTGTTAATTCGTGTTAATTCGTGGTTACAAATTAAATTTTTTTTCTTACTTCTGATTCCCCTATTCTCCGTCGTCCGTTATCCGTCGTCCGTTATCCGTCGTCCGTTATCCGTCGTCCGTCCTCCGTATCGAGTATCGCTTGTCCACCGGAGTTTTGACGAAGGCGGATTTCGAATTTCGTTCTTCGAATTTCGCTATCAACCCCCCTTCCGTCATCTGCCATCCGTCTTCAGTCCTCTGTCTTCTGCCATCTGTCGTCCGTCCTCCGTATTCCTCCGTATCGAGAATCCCGTATCAAGCATCTGTCATCAAGTATCCGTCACTTGTTTTTTTTGAAAGTTCAATGTTCACAGTTCGATGTTGAACGTTCACCTGTCCTCCGTCATCTGTCGTCCGTCCTCCGTATTCCTCCGTATCGAGAATCCCGTATCAAGCATCTGTCATCAAGTATCCGTCACTTGTTTTTTTTGAAAGTTCAATGTTCACAGTTCGATGTTGAACGTTCACCTGTCCTCCGTCATCTGTCGTCCGTCCTCCGTATTCCTCCGTATCGAGAATCCCGTATCAAGCATCTGTCATCAAGTATCCGTCACTTGTTTTTTTTGAAAGTTCAATGTTCACAGTTCGATGTTGAACGTTCACCTGTCCTCCGTC
>CAYNDE010000029.1:0-15319 GCA_964395535.1 uncultured Pirellulales bacterium | reverse complement strand
TACGACGCGGTGAATGTGTTCCTGAGCCTTGTACACACCGCCCGTCAAGTCATGGGAGTCGTGAGTACCCGAAGCCGGGTTGTCAACCGTAAGGAGACGCCTGTCTACGGTAAGTGCGATGACTGGGACTAAGTCGTAACAAGGTAGCCGTAGGGGAACCTGCGGCTGGATCACCTCCTTTCTAGGGATTACTAGAACGTCTCTTTTGTCATTCCCGCGAAGGCGGGAATCCAGATTAAAGAGATGAATAGTCAGACACCTTCGCTGCAATGCTTAACTGTTCTTGATATTAAAGCCCTGTGTTGCGATGCAGGGCTTTTTTTATTGTGCAAATTCACAGTACAAGGAGGTGCGGGATTTTTTGTTTCCTTTGTGTAGTTTATAATGTATAATAAATATTATGATTCAACGAACTGTACATAAGCATCGCTTGGATGCGAATTTTGAAATGAAGCAGAACCTTCAGTACTGGCTGAGCAGGACGCCACAGCAGCGGCTGGAGGCTGTAGATTTGTTGAGACGGCAGATTTATGGAGATACCCAAAGACTTCAAAGAGTTGCTCGAGTTGTTCAACTCTCACAAAGTTGAATACTTAACCGTGGGTGGTTACGCACTTGCGTTTCATGGTGCGCCTCGTTTTACAGGCGACATTGATTTGTTGGTCAGGGCCGACTTCATTACTAACAAAAAATCGCTGGGAAGAAAAAAGGATTTGGCAGACCTTGAAGCCCTTGGCCAGGAGTAGAAATTAAAGCTGTTGCTCGATATTATCCCGCACCTACTTGTATTGTGCGCTAGGCCAGTAATAGTAGAGTGGTTAGATAAATTACTTTACGTTTTTTTAGTGCTAAATCACAGTACAAGTAGGTGCGGGATTTTTTATTGAATTATGACCGGTTATGTCGGAGAGGCACTTCCATGCATGTAAAATCTCGTTGATTATCGTAACTGGAAGTTATATCATACTATTTATCAAGTCGAAGGAAAAAGCTTATGTTAAAAAGCTCAAAAAGAATTTTGATTTTTTCAGTTGTTTTGATTGTCCTGGCGGTTTACTTTGTACCGCCTTTGTTACGTTATTATCGTTACTATAAGTTCGTAATAAGTTCTTCTCGTGTAGCAAACTCTGAAGGCGAGATTTTTGAAGGTTCGGTTCTAAATACACTAAGTCTAATACCACTCGAGATTAAGCTCGATCATCTTTCTTCTGAAGCTGTTTTTTCTCTTGGATATGCCGAAGTTTGTATTGATCAAAATGAGATACAAGAGATAAAAGTTCGTAATGCGAGCATAGATGTGAAAGGTGATAAATATAGTATTTTATTTAGACCTCCGTTTGAAGCGGTTAAAACTACAGACCTGGCTCTTGAGCACTCGTACGACAAAAGAGCTGTTTTGAAAATATTACCCGATGACCCGTTTGATGCAGAAGTCAAAATAGCTCAAACTCTACCGAAAACTTTTTTTCAAATCTGCTTTATGTCTTCCGAGGAATTCGGTGGGTATATGACTCGTTGCTTTCTTAAAACGGTTGACCGTTTTAATCAAAAGGGCATTGGAATTTTTGAGACCGATAATATAAAAGGACTTCTGGGGTTTGGTGATGCGAGTCGTCCCCAGCAAATGTTAGCCATGGTATTTTCGAAAAATTCGGCTGTCTCGCAGGGGATTATAGTCACCTCGGATTCGCCGGAAAGAACAAAAGATATTATGTTTTCCTTACTCTCCTCGTATACATATCTTATTGAAGAACCACCCGATGAACCTACCTTAAACAAATTAATATCTGATGCGCTTGATCCGAATGTTTTGCCGATAGTAAATTGATGTATTTTGTAGGAGGTTAATATGAATCCAAAACATTTATTGGTTCTATTAATTATTGTTGTCGTATTTTTTTCCTGCTCAGTTTCAGCAGAAGTGACCATTGAGTATCTGGGGACGCAAGGGTGTGTCTCTTTTAAGATTGAAAATGAGAATCTCAAAGAACCTTTGGTAATTACCGGCAAAGAAACTGATATCATTTACTACGAAACTGCTGACAGCCGTACAACTCTTTGCGGCCAGCCTTTCTTTACAGAAACAATCGAAGGCGGTTTCCACGGCAAATGGCGAGATGATAATGGCAGCATCGTTGATGTGCTCATAAAACCACAGGGCAGTAATTTCCATATCAAATTTACTGCTGAGCCCAGCGCGAATATTCAAAAGTGGGGCTTTTCCATCAGAGCTTCAGCAGATGAATATTTTACAGGATGCTTTGAGAGAACTGTTGACGGTAACCAGCGGCTGTCTTGGCAGAAGGGAATCAAAACAGCTCTTAATTTGAGAGGCGAAACTGTAGAGATGTTTGTAAATCCAACGCTTTCACTTTATTGTCCGTTTTATATTTCATCGAGGGGATACGGATTATTTACACAAGGCACCTGGCCTGGATTTTATGATTTCTGCAAATCGGATGAACAGCTCGTGAAGATTTCCTTCGAAGGCCCTTCGCTTGAGATGATACTCTATACGGACAGGAATCCGATGCAAATCGTAAGCAGCCATAGTCTGAATGTAGGCCCTGCAATCCTGCCCCCTAAGTGGGTGTTTTCATCCTGGAGATGGCGAGACGAACATAAAAACAGGAACACTTACTATGACCAGACAAAGGTCAAAGCCCCTTATAACAGCCAGGTCGTCGAAGATGTGTTAATGATGCAGGCCCTCGATATTCCCTGCGGCGTTTACTGGGTGGACAGGCCCTGGGCGGTTGGTAATTACGGCTATAATGACTTTGAGTGGGACAGAGACAGGCTGCCCAATCCCGAAAGAATGATTAAATGGCTTGAGAAAAAAGACGTCAAATTTCTTCTGTGGATTGCACCATGGGTAAGCGGTGATATGTCAAAAACGGCACTGGAAAATGGATTTAACCTCAAAGGTCAGCAGAGACAGCTCAACGAACGGACACTTGTGGATTTCACAAATCCGCAGGCAAGAGAGTGGTGGCAGAACGAAGGAGTTAAGAAGGTTCTTGATGTCGGAGTCGCGGGTTTTAAGCTGGACCGCTCTGAGCAGCTCACACCATCGTCACCTGACACATTTGCTTATGATGGAAAATCAACAAGGCAAATGCATAATGACTATCCTCATCAATATGTGCAGGCAGCGTGGGAGATTTGCAAAAAAATTCGCGGCGATGATTTTATTCTTATGCCCCGTGCAGGCTATACGGGCAGCAGCAGATACGCCGGTTTCTGGGGCGGTGACATAGGCTCTGCTCCGGAAGGTCTGCGTACAGCGATTATAGCCGTCCAGCGAAGCGCTATTATAGGATTTCCAGTCTGGGGTTCCGATACCGGAGGCTATTGGCAGGGGCCTCTCGACAGGCAAGTCTGTGCACGCTGGCTGGCTTTCAGCTGCTTTTGTCCGATTATGGAAGTCGGCCCGACGGAAAACCGCAGTTTGTGGGATATGAATAGTGAACCTGAATACGATGCCGAGCTAATCGCGATCTGGCGTCTTTACGCGAAACTGCATACCGATTTGATTGACTACAGCTACAGCTGCGCAAAGCAGGCACGTCAAAAAGGTATTCCAATTATCAGGCCGCTTTTTTTAGCCTATCCCGAACAGAAACAAACCTGGGAAGATTGGCAGACATATCTTTATGGGCCGGATATTCTTGTAAGCGCTATATGGCAAAAAGATACGGATGAACACAGCCTGTATCTTCCTGCTTCCGAGGAATGGGTCGATGCCTGGGACACAAGAAAAATTTACAAAGGCGGCCAAAAAATCACCGTCGATACTCCTCTTTACAAAATTCCTATTTTCATCAGAAAGGGAGCTGATGTCTTAAAAGTCTTTGAAGACACCCGGAAACTGTATGAGGAGTCTCTTGCAATTGCCAAAGACAAACCCGACCTGCAGGACCTGGAAAAGAGAGAAGATTGGTAAAAATTACTTCTTTATTATTTATCGTTGTATTTGCTTGAAAGATTAGCCTCCGGATCTGTGCCGGAGGCCTTTCATTGCCCCAGCCACGGGTGCTGGGGCTAATCGAAAAAGAATTGTCAACTCGTTCATAAGAACCTATCATTTTATATATGTCAAAGATTGTCGGATATATGATTACCTGGACAACTTATGGCAGTTGGCTTCCGGGTGATGAAAGGGGATATGTCGATAATGGCAAAATCCTGTTAGGTAATCCAACGGTGCTTCAAAGAAATAGAAAAAGGCAAAAATTGCCTGTCGTTAAGTTAAACAAGAATGAAAAACAAATTGTTAAACAAATAATTTTCTCCGAAGCTGCAAAGATTATTCATAAGATTGAAGCATTGGCGGTTTATTCAAATCATATCCATTTATTGGCTCGGCCTCATACAAAATCTATCGAAGAGTTGGCAAGCCGATATAAGAGTATAACCACGCGTGCCCTTTGGCAACAGGGCAGAAGGGCAAGAATCTGGACAAGAGGTTATGACAAGCGTTTTTGTTTTACTGAAGAGCAGTTCGCCGCCCGAATCAAATATATCAAAAATCATCACTATTAGTTGATTAGCCCCGACACCTGTGGTCGGGGCAATTAAACACACCTGTGGTCGTGGCAATTAAACGCACCTGTGGTCGGGGCAATTGAACGAACCTGTGGTCGGGGCAATTAAACGCACCTGTGGCGGGGGCAGTTAAATGCGGGGGTAATTTTGGATTCATACTGTGTTAGTTTATATCGCTTATGGCGATTATAAGGTTCATCAACTCTCCATCAGGAAAATATTTCCTATATTTTTGAACATTCTGCCATCGGAAATATTCCTAATAGAAGGGATTTCGGGTTATGTATAGAGAGGATTACTCTCTCAGATTTGCAATTGTGTATTTATTTATAAAAAACTATCAGATAATTGCCAAAAACTGATAGTTTTTGGGGTTATATATAGAAGGGTAAGTGAATTAAAGGGAGAATTACGAATTCAATTACATTATTTTTTTAAGGGGGAATAAACAATGTATAATGAAAAGAAGAAAAAAGAAATTAAGATTGTTGAAGGATTTTTAAATACTTCAGGTATCAAAGCAAAAATAAAGCCATTTGAAAAACCGGACATAATTTTAGTTTTGGAATCGACAGGTCAAATGGTAGGGATTGAAGTAAGGGACCACTTTAACGATGAAGTTCCTCAAGAGTCGTTTTCACAGGGCCAAAGGCTTTTGAGTTTCTGGCAAAAAGTTCAGGAAGAGACCGAAAAGTTGAAATCTAATTACCCACAGTTAAAAAAGATACACGCATTTTTCCAATTAAATAAAGATTATTTGCTTAAAGCTCGTTTAAATTCAAGAATGGTAAAGGATTTCGCTGATGAGCTTGTGCAATTTGTCCTGAAGGAAAGCGAAACTGCTCATTCGAATATCATAATCACGCTTGACTGGAAGGAAAGAGGATTTAACAAATTTACAACTCCCCTAATGAAAAAATATGTCGACCGAGTAATAATTAGAAAAGGGTTTTATGGTGTGTGGGGTGCCGACGTTAATGCTTGCTATGTTGGGATAAATATTGATGCTCTTTGTAAAATTATTATGGAAAAGAATTTAAAGGCTAAAAAATATGACATGAATGGTTTGGATGAATTATGGCTTTTGATTGCAGCGCCGCACGATAATCCATTCAATGCCATGCACGAATTTCCTGATTGGATTGATTTTCACAATCAAAAGATATTGGATGCTTGTGAAAAAACATCGTTTGATAAGATTTATTTTTGGTCAAGCCCACCTCACGAATGGTATAGACAAATTTGGCCTGAAAAAAGTCAAAATTAAAAAAAATGGTTCTATTGTTATCTTGGATTTTGTTAGTGGGGCGGTGAAGGCTCAAAAGGGATCGCAAGCTAATTGCTGGCCGAGTTCGTAGCTTTCTGTTAATCGTTCCGGCTTTTTTAAAACAACACCTCTGTCTCCAACCCCCGGCACTATTATCCTGCCTGTCAATTTCATCTCCAGATATGACAAACTCTTCTCGAAGAATTCCACTACGAGCTTTGCTGTCTCAGTGCTTTCTTCTTCATACGGAACAACAATGACTGCTGATTTTCCCCTGATTAAGGCCCGGTTCTCAGGACAGTTGAAGTAAACTAATCGGTCTATAAAAGCCTTCATAAGCGCAGTCGGCCCATACCAGTACACAGGAGTGCCGAGCACCAATATATCGCTGTCAATGATACGAGGATATAGCCCGAGCATATCATCATTCTTATTGCAGCCTCTACCCTGCCAGCAGGCATGACAGCCGTCACATTCTTTTATGTTCAGATCGCCCAGAAAGACAATATCAGTCTCGGCTCCTTTCGATTGCGAACCTGCGAGCAGTCGTGATACGAGAATATGAGTATTGCCGTTTTTACGTGGACTTCCTATTATGCCGAGAATTCGAACCATATTTCATATTAATCAAAAAAGCTCCCATAGCAAAAAATAAGTTAAATTATCTCACCATGTATAGTGTACCTTATATGTAACAGTTCTTTCCTCGTCCGGCGGTACCTCAACTCGAAATTCGATGGTCTTGCTGTCGGTCTTTTCAAAATCCTGTGACTTCTCAACAATCTCCCAGCTGGTCCATCGATACAGGTGTTCGACGACCCTGAATTCCACCGTGTCTTTTTCCTTGTGATTGCGTACCTTGATTTCAAAAGACTCATCCATCCAGCATTCTGAGTAGTCTACTTTATAATCAGTCCTTTTTCTTTCACCGACCAAATCGAAGGCATTACCTGTGTAAACCCGAACTTTTTCATCTTTCGGCGTATGGTCGATAAAATTCTCGCCGGTGAATTCCAGTTGCCCGTCGTCGTCTCTGCGATAAAATCTCAAGAGACCTCGAGGCAGGGGGATACCGAGTTTGTTTTCCTCGGAATTCTCGAATTCACGCATTACCCACACTTTGGGATTGCATTGTGTACCATAATCTCTGTTGTCCCTTAAATATTCTCTATTGTAACCGGAATAGTTTCTATCAAACTTCACACCATCATAAACATAAAGTGTTTCGCTTTTAATACCCTCGGCACGCACAAACTCAACCTGCTTTGTCTGCCGGTCACGAAGCGTCGTTGGATTATTCAATGTATAAAGATGATATTCATCAAAGGCCTTCTCAGTAACAGCCGGGGGCATCTTAAAACCGGATATTTCGTTAGCTGCATAACCACCGTAGCCGTATCGGTATTGCTCTTCTGGCTGGATTTTGCTTACGTCACCTGCCATTAACTTTATCCGTGCATTTTCAAAAGCCCTTCCGCTCTGGTTGTCCATTGTTACCCAGCCTATCATATCGAGGTCATTGCCTTCTGTTTGTGCGAGCATACTGTAATCCGCCTCCCAGCTCATCCCGCCTGTAACATAGCTTAGTTCGGCATCGAGTTTTCCGCCTTTGTCGGTAACAATTTTCCAGTCGATGGTGGGTTTTAGGATGGTGTCATTTGTAAGCGACGGAAAAAGGGGTTCTCCCGGAAGCCTGAACCGCAGCTTTCCGTCAACCTCAATAATCGGCTGTCCTGTTCCGGGACTTTGGGCATAAGACATCTGACGTTGATAGTACTGTGAGCCGTACCGGTTCAAGCCGGCCTGGTGCGGGACATATCCGCTGCGAATTATCCTTCCTTTAATAATCTTTTCTTCCCCGTCTTTATCTGTGACAAGAAAATCTATTACTTTTCCTTCGTAAAGTGAGAGCAGCAGTCCCTGCGAAATCGGGTCAGCCCTGTAATTCTGCTCGAGAATTTGTAAATTTCTTTTGCTCTTGGGGTCTCGCAAAATCACCGAATCCGGCTCGAGGTGTGCCGTGATATCGTTATACTTCACCTCGTTTTGGCCTTTTTTCAGGTCCAGCTCGAGCTGCTCGCGTACCACTGCAAAATTCTGGTTATAGATAGTCAAAGAAGGGTCCGCCAGAGATATCCCGCAGCAAATTAGTAAAATCATACTTAAAAATATAATCTTTTTTTCAGAGCACATAAGAATCTCCTTTCATAAAAACGCTTGTCAAAATTTTTATTTCAAAGTGCTTTATATGAAACGCCTCTACTGTTATTCCCGCGCAGGCGCCGAATCCAATTTTAAGTCTATGGATTCCGCATCAGGTGCCCAATGACAGTTGAACAAGTTTCTTTTCTGCAAAGCAATTTCAAAGTTTGCTTTTCTATTTAACGGCTTTATATATTTTGTTATAAGTTTTCAGACCTTACAAGTAAAATATATGTAAAAAAAATGTAGTCACTTTTGCCTCTAATTCCTAAGTTCTCATCAGACGTTATTAAAAAATAGTTGAAATTATAATGTTTGTCTATACAATGTTCGTAGTCTTTTTGATTAATCAAAAAGACTAGAGACCTTTTTGCTGTATTTGTCGAAATATAAGGTTATATTTGATAAAATAGTTAGTTCTTTAGGGATTGTTAAAGTGGATTTAGAGCGGAAATGAAGCGAGGAATTTCGGTATTCAGGGAATGGTTATTTTGTGTTTGAGGAGTTTGCGATATGGTTTTCAGTGCAAAGCAGTGGAAGTATTTTAGTAAATGCTGGCATCTGACTCCGAGAGAAGTAGGGGTTGCTAAATTAGTATGCCAGGAATTCAATAATGCTCAGATAAGTAAAAAACTGCGCATAGCATACAATACTGTACGTGCTCATCTTAGTAATATTTGTCGTAAGGTCGGTGTTAGGGGCAAAGCAGGTATCATTCTAAAATTTATTCACGTACTGCACAAGTCATAATTTCGGATACTTTTGCTATCATGTTAGTGAATAGAATGTAAATAAGAACAACCTTTAATCACCTCGACGCATCTGCTGCACAAATCAGGATATTTTTCATTTTTACCGACGCTTTCCCATAAGTTCCAGCAGCGCTGGCACTTTTGATAGCCGCTTTTTTCTGCTGTCACCGTCCTCTCGCCGCTGCCGCTTTTGACAAGCTTAACGTCGCTTACAATACAGACCGCTGCAATTCTTTCAGCGCCGAAATCTTCGAATTCTTTAAATTCTTCATCGTTTGCACAATTCACACTAACAGAAGCTTCCTGATTGCTGTTAATCTTTTTGTCCTTTCTTAATCCTTCCAGTACACGAAGGATATCATCTCGCAGATGCATTATTTTTTCCCATTTTGCTTCCTCGGCTGTGTAATCGATTGACTCATCAGTTTTCGCCATTTTGGCAAGGTGCACGCTTTCAACGTTCTCGGGCCGATATCTCATCGCTGACCACGCCTCTTCCGCTGTATGTACCAATATAGGCGCCAGCATCCTTACAAGGCCGCTCAAAATATTATACATTGCTGTCTGTCCGCTCCGTCTCGATAAGCTTTTTTTACCGTCGCAGTACATCCGGTCTTTCATTACATCCATATATATACTGCTCATCTCTACCACGCAGAAGTTATACAGAAGCGAAAACGCCTTATGGAATGAAAAGCTCTCATAATTTTCGCTTACTTCTTGTTTCAGTTTCTCGAGCTGCTGCATCGCCCAGCGGTCGATATCGTACGTCTGCTCATAGCTGACCGAGTCCTCGTCCGGCTCGAAATCGTCAAGATTACCCAGCAGATAGCGAATGGTATTTCTTATCTTCCTGTACGAATCCTGCGTCCTGCCGATGAGTTCATCCGTGCAACGCATATCCTCCTGGTAGTTCACGCTCGCAACCCACAGCCGCAGTATGTCCGCACCGTACTTCGCCACTTCCTTCTGTGCGTTTACGTAGTTACCAAGTGACTTCGATTGTTTTTTACCTTCGTCATCGACCGTAAAACCGTGTGTCAGAACCGTCTTGAAAGGTTCGGTCTCAATCGAACCCAGCGCAGGCAGTAGTGACAGTTGAAACCATCCTCGATGCTGGTCCGAGCCTTCGAGATACAAATCGACCGGCACAGGCCAGCCTTTCTTTTTGACAACGCTGTACCAGCTGCAGCCGGACTCGAACCACACGTCAAAAATGTTCTCCTCTTTTTGCAAATCATCCCACTCGAAACCTGCCGGTAATTGGAAATCCTCGCCGAGTATCTGTTTCGGCGAATCTGTAAACCAGCTGTCCGAGCCTTTTTGCCCGATAAAATTTGCTGCTGCCAGTACTGATTCCTTTGTCAGTAAGCTTTCACCTTTCGAATTAACAAATACCGGTATTGGAAGTCCCCAGCTCCTCTGTCTCGATATGCACCAGTCAGGCCTCGACTCCAGCATCCCCTCGATTCGCTTCTGTCCCCAGAGCGGTATCCATTTTACCCGTCCGACACTCTCAAGTGCCATATCCCGAAGACTCTTTCCAACCGACTTAAGTTCGGTATCGACACTTATAAACCACTGCTCTGTCGCCCTGAATATTACCGGCTTCTTGCTTCGCCAGCAGTGCGGATAACTGTGGACTATCTTTTCTTCTGAAAAAAGTAATCCGAGCTCTTTCAATTTATCGTTAACTTCTCTTTCAACCTCAAGAACGTTTTTGCCTGCGAGCCATTGCGGTACCGTATCATCGTAACAGCCGTAATTGTCCACCGGCGAATAAATCGCAAGACCGTATTTCTGCCCCGATATATAATCCTCGATACCGTGCCCCGGCGCAATATGTACCAGCCCTGTTCCGTCTTCCGTCGTAACATAGTCAGCTAAAATTACATAGTGTGCATCCTTTTCTGTTGGGTTCTTCTCGACGTATGGATGTTTATAACGTAGCCCCTCGATCTCTTTGCCCAATACATTCTTATCACTTACCTTTATTTTACCTTCAAGTGCGCCTGCTTTTGCAATTTCAGCCACTCTTTTGGCGGCAACTAAGGAAACGAAATTTTGTCCGTTTTGTTCATAGCGGATAGTGACGTATTCCAGCGACGGATTCACCGCCACTGCCAGGTTGGCCGCAAGTGTCCACGGCGTCGTCGTCCAAATCATAAAACAGATTTTTGAATTCTTGGCTTCATCCTCGCTTGCCAGGCCGAGCTCAATGAGCTTCTTTACCGATTCTGCCGCAGCCTCAAAATTGACGAATATACTTGGCGATGATATATCGTTATATTCGAGCTCAGCTTCTGCCAATGCAGTTTGACATCCGATAGACCAGTGGATAGGCCGAAGCTGTTTATACACCAGCCCTTTGCCGACCAGTTCCGCAAACACCTCTAAAATCCCTGCCTCGTATTCAGGCTTGAATGTCAGGTATGGGTCGTCAAAATCGCCGAAAACTCCAAGTTCCTGGAACTGCCTGCTTTGAATCTTGATATATTTGCTTGCGTACTTTTCGCATTTTTTGCGTATCTCAGGTTTACTCATCTTAAGCGCCTGTTCGCCGAGCTCACCTGTAACCATCGATTCTATCGGCAGGCCGTGACAGTCCCAGCCCGGCAGATATGGAGCCTTGAAGCCGGACATTGTCTTATACTTGACCACGATGTCCTTGAGCACCTTATTGATAACGTGCCCCATATGAATATCGCCGTTCGCATAAGGCGGGCCGTCGTGAAGAATATACTTAGGACAATTTTTTCTCGATTCCATTATTTTCTTATAAAATCCTTCCTCAGCCCACTTCTTTCGCATCGCGGGCTCTCGCTGCGTCAGGTTTGCCTTCATAGCAAAGTCGGTTTTCGGAAGGTTCAGTGTGTCACGATAACTTTTTTTCTTGTCTTCGCTCATTTTGAAATTTCCTGATAATCAAAGCAGAACATAATAGTTTCTATTCCAACGCCTGTCAAGCAAAGCCTAATATAGTCAACAGATAAAAACTCTTTGTTTATCTGCCACAAAGGCCACATAGATAATTACTAATTAACTAATTAACCAGTTAACCAATTAACTAAAATTACTTTGTGTCTTAGTGTCTTTGTGGCAAATAAAAAAAGCCTTCCGAAGTTCGCTGCTCCGGAAGGCTTTTATAACTTATTATTTACCTCTCAGGGCAGCTTTAGATTCTCCTCAATAATTATAATAATCCCGCTTATGGCGATTATCTCGCCTTTTATCGCCATACTCAAACAGCCCTGATTGTATTTTTCTTTTATTTCCATAATTGCTACCTTGCTTTTATATAACAGAATAATCGGCTCTTGTCAAACGGTAGTTTAACAAAACCTTTTCATTATAATCAATACCGCAGGTTAAGATTACTTCAAAGGCCAGTCGTATGGGCAGATGCACAGCCAGACATTCACAAATTCCAGCAGGTCGTCATAATTAATCGTACCATCCTCATATAAATCAGCCGGCAAGCCGGCGCCCGATAGCAGCCAGTATTCAGCGAAATTTGCAAAATCTTCAAAGTTAACGATACACAATGGCCCGCCGACCCAGAAGCCGCCAAGCAGCTCATAATCACCACCACCTAAATACCCTGCATCAGGCTGACCGATTGTCCCCGTCAAAACGTATGGCCCGCCGCTGCTTTGCCCACCCCCGCCGTCAATCGTACTCCAGCTAAGCTCATATTGGCCGCCGCTCTGTGCCAGCACTGAGGCAGTGGCTGCCAGCAAGAACAGCGTAAGGCCAAAAGCGACTTTATCCGACACAATTACTGGAATAAATATGTTTTTCATAGCAACCGCCTTTCGTAAAGTAATTATTTACTATGGTGCTTCATCGATGGTGTAGGTTATTAGTACCGACATAATTATGAGCTTGTCGCCAGCGGTGCTCCAATTATCTGCCGAAACATTTATCTGATAAGCCGTGTTGGTGTAGTCAACCATAGGGTTGATAATTGTTGTATCGGTCTTGCTGCCATAGCCGGAGATACCCGATGAATCTACTTGCGCCAAAGTCTCGTACATATTGATATGGGCCTTGGTAAGCAGTTTAGCAGTTAAATCCTGTGTGGCGTCGTCGTCATAGAAGTAGACCTTGAACTCGGTGAGCATCGCCCCTTCGGGCAGGTGTACGCCGACTTGCATCATGTATTCCGGACCGCTGACCATATAAGCTCCGCCCATATAATAGCCTCGCCTGTATGTTGAACCGTCATTGCTGCGAGGAGCAAACTCGTCGCCCGAGATGGCGTAATGATGGGTTCTTGCTGAAGAATACTGTAACTTGTCTGCCTTTATGTTTCCGTTGACCTCCAACTTTTCGGTTGGATTTGTTATCCCGATGCCGACGCTATTGCTGGCATAGACCCTTCCTTCGAAATAACCTGCGTAGCCGGTGGAGCTGTTTGTCGTGCCGTAAACACCGTAATTTGTTCCACTGCTGGATGTTGCCTCGCCCCTAATGCCGATACCGGAAGTGCCGGCGGCTGTACCAAGTACGCCCTTTCCGCCCGATGTATTCGAGGCAACGCCCATGACAGCGGGGTTGACGTTTCCCTGTGTCTCGCCGTAAACTCCAATACCGGCATCTCCTGTGGCTTTGCCCCAAACGCCTTTGCCGCCGTAGCTATTCGTAGCCAGGCCATAAACGCCGCCTCCAAATTTGCTCGGCGACTCGAAATACCCTCCGTAATTCGTTACATCCCCGCCGGTTGTCGCTGCGCCATAGACGCCGTAGCCGGAGGCATCACTATTGGTGGCAGCAATAGTCCCGCCAGAGCTTGACCCACTGATTTTAACATCGCCCGCAACTTCCAGCTTTGCGTCTGGAGTTGTAGTTCCAATACCAACCTTGCCATTCTCAAAAGTGAATTTCCCGGCATCGTCATCCAGGGTGAAAAGGGTTTCATCGCCGTCACCACTTTTGTCTCCGATATATATCTGGGCCGTCCCTGTATCCAGATAAATATTACTTCCTTCGCCTTTAACGTCTAACTTCCCTCTTGGAGTTGTAGTTCCAATACCAACCTTGCCGGATGGGATTGAATACATATCAGCACCGGAAACTTGCCAGTCGCTGTCAGCGGCGGCGGAGGGCGTTTGCCAGCTTGCAAGACCGCCGGCATCTGACGTCAGCACCTTTCCTGCTCCGGGCGAGCCGCCGGTAACCTTGACCTGGCCATTTACTTCCAGCCTTGCACCCGGAGTTGCCATGCCGATACCGACATCGCCGTTTGAATTCATGCGAACCTTCTCAATATTATTAACATTGAATGTGATTGCATTTGCACCACCAAACACGTTGAGCCTCATACTGCCGTCGCCTGTTGGTTCGGCCTGAATATCTACATTGCTGTTTGCGCTTTCTGTGGATAATTTTAATACCTGGTAAGAGGGCGCTTCAACTTCTAATTTATAGTTTGGAGTCTCCGTGCCGATGCCGACGTTGCCTTCGAAGTAGTTGTGGCCGCCTTCGAAGTACCCGGCGTAGCCCTCAGAGCTGACGGTACGTCCGTAGACACCGTAGTTTGTACCACTGCCTGCACCAGCAAATCCATAAACGCCGCGCCCGTTCGTTCCCCAGGCGTACCCGTATACGCCATAACCGGCCACAGCTCCCGCAGCGAAAACACCTCCATAGCTTGTACCGCTGCCATTGTAGTTAGCGACTGCGGAAATACCATTGCCTGTCCCGGTGTTCATGACGCTAAGAACTGCGTCGGGCCGGGAGACATCGCCCTCTAATTCGAGCGGCAACGGAATATCATTAACCCCCGGCCCTGAGGCTGCATATAGTGCATAAGGTGTGGGTGTTATCTCCTGCCGGAGACTGAGGGTCGTGTAATCGTTGGGGTCATTCATATCACCCGGCCTAACGCCGATTTCAAGCCACCGCGCATCGCCATTGAACACGCTGCTTCCAAAATCCAACAACACAGTAAAGTAGCCGTCGATTATGTCAACATCAGGCACGTTTACGTCACTATTTAACTGGTTGCCGTCGCTGACAGAATCAAAAAGCTTGAACTGAAAATCATACAGCCCATCGGCAACATCATTATTATCAATTAGCCGGCCCTGATACGTAAACGCCGTCCCCATAGTCCCGGCAAGGCTATTAGCAGACATCCAAAGCCAAAAGCATAACGCCGGAATTGTTTAAATTTTTTTCTCTTCCATTTTTTTTCCTTTCAGAAAGGCTTTTCATTTCTACTCATCCACTTTTTTCATCAGGTGTTTTAACTTTACAACTTCTTTTTGAAGTTCTTCAATCTGTTTCTGTTGAGAAGCGATGTGGGCATCTTTTTCTGCATTCTGGTCTTGCAGCTCGTCAAGTTCTGTCTTTAGTGCCTTTACAGCCTCTACCAGAAGCGGAGTCATTTTGCTGTAGTCTATCCCGCTGGTATATATGCCATCTTCTTCGTATTGCACTATTTCCGGCAGGACCTCACCGACCTCCTCGGCTATCATACCGACATCGTGTTCGCCGCCGTGCTCGGCGTCCCAGTCAAAATAAACGCCTCGCAACTGAAGTATCT
>CAYNDE010000028.1:0-15427 GCA_964395535.1 uncultured Pirellulales bacterium | reverse complement strand
TCGCCGTCGTCGTAAGTGACCTCGAGAAAATAGCCCATTGATTTTCCCTGCTTGTCGCAGCTTAGTGCGGGCCAGAAACGCCTGTGCTTCTTGACGTAATTGTGATTGCCGAAGACCGGCGAAAAATCATAAGCCTGGCCCTGATTATAAGGCTCTGCTGTATAGTCACCCGCCTCGTTGAGGACCCATCTGCGATAAACATCCTTGACCTCGATAAAATCGGGATTCGTTGAAGGCGAATACAAATCGTATTTAATTTCCTCGAGGCTCGCGTCCCAGCCTTTGACGAGCTCGAACGTCGCCTCGAATATCTTGTAGTCACCTCTGCCGACATATCTGTTTGTTACAGGCACAATTTTGCTGCTCGACAGATCGGTGACATTCGTACCCGATATGCTCAGAATCTCGCCTGCTCTCTGACAGTTCAGCTCGACCGTTCTGCCTTGTGCGTCTTTGTAAAATATTATCTGCTGTGCCGGCCCTGTCTCTGCCGTACTCGGTGTGAACCTGAACCGAAGGCCCGCACGCTCGCAGCATCGCTGCAAAGCATCGAGCAGGTTCAGCCCCGTAACATCAAGGTCGTAAACTATCTGTCCCTGCGTCAGTGCTTCAAGCCTTTCAATCGGCTGGCACTGCAGCATACCGGCGGGCAGATAAACGCTCAGCAGGTAATTGATAACCTCGGCACAACTGAACAATCTGCCGTCGCTGCTATCGCCTGCAAACAGCCTGACAGACTTGCCGTTATATAAAACCGTCTGGACACTTGCGTTCGGCTCAGCAGTCTCGTTGAAGGTTGTATCTGCTCCGCCGAGAAGTATTACCGTACCGTCATCTTTCGCAATGTATCTATCGTAAACTGTTATCCGCTCAAGCTCGCAACTGTAATCTCTTGCTGTTACTTCGATTGACAAACCAGCAGAGTTGAATTTGCTTTCGATTTTTTCTATCCTGCCGAAAAATATCACAACGCTGCCGACAGATGTCCCCTCGTCAAATAGATATTTAATGCAGATACTTTTACCAGCCTCTGGCTCGAAGCAACCGTCATTTGTGCTCGTTAGTTTTGCCCAGCCGAATTCAGGCCAGTTGGCGCGAACAATCTCGACAAGCTTAAGCTGTGAGCACAAACTGCCGTCATAGAACACTTCAACCCGCCCTGCTGCAATCGACAGCTCATCTTTCTGCGACTGATAGAAATCAACTCTGTTCGACATAAAAAACCTGCTCTTTAAACCGCTTGCACGTCCGCAATCACAGGTGGATTGCAAACTTTCGATATGATATCAATCGTGCTAATCATAATGTCACCTTCCGTACCAGCCTTGTCTTCGGCTCTTACGGCAAAGCTGTACCTTCCCTCGCCGGCGACCGTAACATCGCAGCTGTAAAAACCTTTGCCCTCGTATCCTGTTACTGCTGTTGCATTTTCATAATCAATCTCGCCGGTCCCGTTGTCACTATAAACATTAAAACTTGCGGGCTCGCTTTCCTGTGCGAGAGGACAATAATACCAGCTCAGCCGGACGCTGCTGGATGTTTGCTGCTCAGCCTTTAATCCATAAACAACATTCGGTCTCGGTTTTAATAACACACCCTCGTTATCAAAAGCTGCTTTAGCTACCCCCTGCAGACCCAGCTCAAGACAGCCGAATCCGTTAGCCCTGCGAACTGCGTAGTAATACGTTTGTCCATCCTCGTGTGAGATATAGCTCGGCACCTGAATCTCGATTGGCTCAGATTTAGTCACCAGCAGGATATTGTCAAAATCAATCGTCCAGAAGCTGCTGCCTCGATAAAGAATCGCACAGCCGTCACGACGCACCCAGAACCAGCCCAAACTAAGTACCGTCCCAAGCTTAAAGGCGTTGGAAGTCATACCGCCAAATAAAGCATCTTTGTAAAATTGGGCATCCATTAACTGGGCGTCCTCGTAATCTCGGTGTCACTGTCAGCCGGCGTGTGTGTCAAAAGCGGCGTCGCTCCGTCATCGTCATAGTAAACAACCGCTCCGCTGGTTTTGTTCTGAATCGCTTTATTGACAATTGTCTTCGCCGACTTCTCAATCGCCTCGTGTTCTGTCTTTATTGTAAAATGCATCGGTACCGCATCTGCGTGTGTAAACAAAAGACCTATACAATCGGCGTTCATCTCTTGCGCTGTAAGATTGACCTTCCACTGACCGTTGCCGACGTGTGTCGGCGTATTGGTTAGTGACGCCTGGCTTCCGCCGTCTTTGGTTATATATCCGTTTACAGTCCCGCTCGTAATAGTCGAGCCATCTGTCTTTTTTATCATCTCAAATACAAAGCCTGTTACTGACAGTTCTTTTACGAATCCCATATCAAAAACCTCCTATCAGGTTATTTGCTCTTGCGAACGCAGGCTTAAAGCCAACCAGCCCCAAGTCCAAATCTTCAGTGAATCCATCACAGCTTTGTGGATTACCATCGTTATATGTGTTGCAGGCGAATATATAGTGCCAATCAAAAGGTTGTATGTACTGTGAATCCACCTGGAGCGTCTCTTCAAGATTACCGCCCTCTCCGTAGTAGCCGTTCGTACAGATATAAGCTGTGTATCGTCCGGAATTATTAGCTCCGCCGTCCCTGTCTCTTGTGATGGTGATATAATAAGTTGTTGCTCCCTGTGCCCCTGTCCAGATATCAGACGTCGGCGAGCCCAAATCATAGATTCTTAAATATATCCTCCAATCGTAATTATAGACAAATAGATTAACCGCATTGTAAGAGTTGACAAACCAGCCTTTCTCGTCATCTACATTCTCGGATAGAGCCCAGTGCGTAACTCTTAATGTATATCCATTTTTGTAGTTGCTGAATTGCGCCTTGAATTTATGGGTGAAGTCTTTATCGAAAAATTGGTACCCCATCGCCTTATAAACGTAAGCTTCTTCATTACGGCTCAAATCGTTCCACGATACCTTTGAGCTTGTCACCGTAATTTTGCTGTTTGGGTCAGCTTCCGTATAGGTTGTAAAATCCTCAATCGCCATCGATATCCTCTATTTCAATATTAAAACGGCTCGATTTATGCAGGTTGTCTTTAGCCTGTCCTAATGCGTCCAGAACTTTCATATTTCGCGGCTCAAAATCTTCAGCGATAAATCTCTTGAAGTCCTCGAAGGTTAGCTTGCTGACATACTTGTATTTATTGCGGACTTTTTCAGGTAGAAGATTGTACTGCTGCTGTGTCAGCCCTTCCTTGTACCAGCGGGCGAATGCGTTATGTATCAGCCGCAGTTTTTCCTGTGCCGCATAAAGATACTCAGACTTATCCGCAATCGATACGCAATCCTGTGGAAATTTCATTTGTCTTCCCTTCAATTTTCCAGTCTTTAAGCCTGTTCTGTCCAGTTGCCGTTCTTGGCAATTGTCACCCAGTCGCCGTTAGCGTCAGCCACAAGTGTAATACTCTCTCCGATTGCATCCGCCGACTTATATTTGCCCGCGGCCTGGCCGCTCGTGTCCCTGATAGCTGCACTGCCCGGCTCAATCCGCAGCTCATTCGCCGACTGCACCGCAAAGCAAAACACCGTCCCCTCATCCGCCGACGCCGGCAGCGTAAGAGTTACCAAACCACTCGCACCGAGATTGGTATGAATACTGCCCGACTCAGTTTCTGTGAGCGTATCATCGCTCGTATGCGCCTCGATGTCTTTTTTTATTCCGCCGGTTGAATATGGTACACAAAAATTATGCCCCTCTCTGGCGTCAACTATCGATTGTATCTCGCCCGACGACGTCGCAACGACCGCCAGACGTATATGAGCCGTCGTCTTCATATCGGGAAAATCGCTGTACTCGTCGGTTACCAGATTTGCTTCGCTGTCGAGGTAGATATATATTGCACTTTTATCATCTGCCAGCGTATTGCCGCTCGAGCCTGGATAGCTTACCAGCTCGGTCCCGAGCAAAAACTTTCCGCTCTTTACGCCTATATCCAGCCCGACCTCGTCGAAAACCCGCAAATCATTTGCCCGCTTTGTCGCAAGCAGCAGCCGATACAAAAGCTTTCTGAACTGCAGATAATAAGGTGATGTCCCTGTCGGTATATATTCGACACCTGTTTCTATGTCACTTTCAATATTCAGCAACTCATTATCACTCGGATATGCCTCTGCCATAATTCTGTCCTCACGTTAATTTGTCCCCAAAACCATTTTTTTCTCTGCCTCATCAAATGAAATAACCTGCAGACTCTCTACACCTTTTGCCGCAGGTTCTACGAATATTTCTTCGCACTCGATAGGCTCGCTTTCGTTACCCTCTCCGTCGATAATCTTTACAGCGAACTTATAAACGCCCGCTGGTAACTGCTCACTTACCCATTCAATCAAATCAGCGTCAACGCCGAACTGTCCCCGCCCGTAATAGCCCATTGCGAACCCGGCACCTGCAGACCAGTCTCTGCCGAAGTCACTTCTGCCGAACCTGCTCATCCCGAATCCGCCTTTGTCCTGCCAGTCCGCCCATATCTCTATCGGCTCGGAATTAACAGGATTCTCATAATCAATCTCGCCAGTCCCGTTATCGAAATAGATGTTGACCCTCGCCCCCAAAGCCAGATTTTGCTCTCGAAGCAAACCGATTTTCACCCTGCCGCTTTTGCCCTCGCTGTCGGCAAGCTCACCACTGAAATCTACATCAGCTTCGCATGCATCCACCGCAAAAACTTCAATACGAACGGATGACGAAAAAGAATTCGGCAATTGAACGAACATCTGCCTTTGATTCGTGTCTCTGCTTGTCCCGCAGTATCTGCCGCTAACATAAACCTGATAAAACTTATCCTGCCACGACGACTGCCACCTCAGCAAAGCCGTTCTCGGCACGCCGACACTGTCGCCGTCTCTGAAGACCCCCGCCGGCAGTTCGAATGCCCTGACCTTGTTTATCCCTTCGCTGATAAGTCCCATCTTAACTATACCTTCAACTGCGTATACTCGATTTCATAGCTGACAACGACCCCGCCGCCGCTTTCGCTTTTTCCCGTCACTTTGAATTTATCTATTCGCACGTTCTCAAATACCTTGCCTTCATTTGTCACAAGACTGTGAACCTTACCGTCCATTATTGATGATATCTGCTCTATCCTCTCTTCCATTTGTTTCAGGCTCGCAGCTCGCATCTGTCCTTTCTGTTTGAGCTTTCTGCCGCGACCGCCCAAATCTATACTCACAACTCCGTCCAGGCCTGGCACAGCTCTTTCTTTCAGCGCTCGCTGCGCACTACCCACATCAATCTCTAAAAGCTGCTCATCGAATAAAATTTGTTCATCCAGCTTTGTTCTCATTTGAAACTTCCCTCAAGTACCACGGGCTTCCAGCCCGTGGTAACACGGACAAGATGTCCGTGTTACTGTTAGTCTCGTGACATCCTTATAGAGCTTCCGTCTAAGGTCAAATCCGCAACGCCGTCACCGTCGGTATCAATACAGACCTGGCATCGCTCTCTTGCCTTTTCGAAAAGCTTTTTATAATGCAGACTCTTTGCCCAGAAGTTTTCATCTGTTGCGTTGCTCGCCAGCATCGCATAAACACTCGACAGAACACAAAACACCGCCGCCGGCTTCAATACCTCCGCATCGATGATATCCTCCGCTTCTATTTCAGTCCCAGCCCTGCCGGGCCCAATCCCGAAATACTCCGTCAGACGCAGACCAGCCTCGACTATCTGAGGCTCGAAGGTGCTCACTCGGTAATAGACCCCCGTTCCTGCAGGCGGCCCTATCGCATCTGCATCATCCTCAGAACGTATCACCGAAACCGTAAGCTCTGTCGCCGAATCTACCGAAACAATCTCATACACCCCGTCAATCGCACCATCCGAGCTGCGAAGATAAATCACGTCACCAGCCTCAACATTAGCAGAGACAAAATCTGCTCCGCTCGCACTGAAGTTCATCCCGCTGATTTCGCCATTATCTCCGCAAGCTTGTACCTGCCAGGGCAGATGAAGCTCGCCGAACAGTACCGGCTCATACTTTGCTATATCGATATCATTACAAAATTTTATCATTCCAATTCGCCCTTCCTAAAACTATTGCGTATGGCGGACGGCCTTAAACCGCCCGCCATACATACCGAATCCTCACCTTAACTGGTCGACAGGCCCCGAATCAGACCGTGTGCCGCCTCGTTCTTCAGCTCTAACGTGTACTCGCCGATAAGCTGACCGCTCTCATAGTCACCGCCGCTCGCTAACGGCTTAAAGTGAAAACTTCTGCCCGCAAGCGGAAGAACATTTACTCGCGATGAATCCACGAAAAGTGCCGCATCCTGCGGCAGCCATCGTGTCGTCACCACCCTGCAGACCCCGAAGTCACTCTCATAGATACTTATCATATCCTTGTAGGTGACATCTGTAGCCGAAAAGCTTCTCGAACCGTCGGCGAAGCCGTTAACTTTGCGCTTCTGAAATCCACCTACAACAATCAAATCTACATTGCCGCTGCTGCTCTCCCAAATCTTACGAAGTACATAATTTACCTTCGCCTCATCAAGGTCGTTGCCCGAAGGAAAGCCGCTGTCACCGGTATGGAAAACATTTGTCCCCAAATGTTGAATTATCCCCTCCATCGTTCGACGAACCGTTCCACTGCCCTGCGGATCGCTCGAGGGCTCTCCGCCGTTAATCACCGTGTTCTCGAGGTCGCGTATCAGTTCACGAAGCCGCTCCTGCTTCTGATAATCCATCTCATCTGCCAGACCCAATTGGCTCGCTGCCATATCAGAACCTGATACATCGACTGCAGCCGTGAATATCTGCGTATAGTTGCCGCACCTGTTACGATTCGTAAACCTCACGCCGGGCTTGTCAGCCCCCTCGAGAGCAGCGTTGCTAAGAATATTGATTACCTGATTGTCCGCCAAATCTTCCGCAGTCGTACCAGCATAACCTCGAACCACTGTCAGCGTGTCACCATTAACAGCCGTCACCAGCATCAGCTCTTCCGAGCCTTCAATCTGAATCTGGTCACCTGCCCGGAACCTGCTGCCGTTATCAACGTCAAAGTCCGTATCAACCGCAGGGTCTGTGAAAGTATCGTCATTAACAGCGTCTTTGTTCGGTAGAAGCTCATCCTCAAGCCACTCGTGATGTGTGCTCACAGCCTCCCTTAGCGGGTCGCCGAGCGCATCCAAAAGCGGTGTCTCGTAAGGCGATATTATCCCGATTAAATCGGACACGTCCTCTGCCAGTTCCGGCAGAGTAGTACCCGCCGAATATGTCGCTTTTCCTGTAAATGCCATAACAAACTCCTTATCTTTTATTCAAAACTCACTTTTGTCATTCCCGCGTCTCTTGTGTCATTCCCGCGAAAGCGGGAATCCAGTTTTTTAGATTATGGATTCCGGCACAAGACCGGAATGACAGTTCAACAAACATCATTTCCAAAGAGCAAAATAGAAAACTAAAGAACGTTTCTTCTCAGCTTCAAATACTCCTGCAAATCTCTTCTGTCCCCTGAACCAGCCGCCTTTTTTGCAGCCTGCTCGAGTATGCTTTGGCCAGCCGCTTTGCTCTTTACACCCGATGTCTTTCTTACAGCCGCTCCTGACGTATCAGCTTTTGCGAACAGGTATTGCTTTTCTTTTTTTAATTTCTCTATACAACCGTCTAAATCCGACTCGCTGTTACCTTTGAGCCTGCTCTTTGCAAGCAGAACTGCTGCTTCCAAATCAGTCGCGCCAGCCACCAATAACTTGCGAGCCAGCTCCTGTTCGCATCTTATACTCTCTAACTGTTCAGCCGCTTCCGAAAGCTCTGCTTTCGTCTGCTCTAATTCAGCGGACAATTCCTCGTTCTTCTTCTCTGCACTCTGTGCCCTCTTGCGATAACGTATCGACTCCGTCACCGGAACAAGCTTGCCGCTTAATCCAGCATCCTGTTCCGCTTCTGTCTCTGACAGCCTCTCTTCGTCAACCTGACTCATATAACCTCCAAAAAGTAAAAACTAATCACTAATGTCGTAGCCCAATTCCTTGAGTATCTGCTCACTCGATACTCCGAGCTCTTTTTTCATCTGTGCCTCCTGGAGTTTCTCCATCATATTCTCAGGCAGAGGGCTCGGAAAAATAACATCAACTATTCTGTCTTTCGCTGCCGTTTTATAAATTCCTGATTTGTCCAGTATCTCAAGGACCATTCTGCATATATTTTTTATCCCCTCTCCGTAGGTTAATCTCTTCCGTTCAGTCTTACTTAGCAGCCCCATCAATGTCAGCCGAAGCGCAACAGCACTCGTAAGATTGCCCACTCTGCCTTTGATTACTCCCGCTACAATAGGCGTCACCGAGCTGGTCTTGTCCATCGCTTCACGAATCTCGTCGATGTGCCTGTCCTCGCTCGGCGTGTAATTGTCACCGCCGAACTCCTCAATCGTCGCATCCATATTGTCCGTGCACCACATCCTGCCGGGCGATACAGGCTTGTCCTCGAAGCCCTCAATGCCCTTGCCAAGATACATCTTGAAGGATTGAAACGTTATCCGGTTCGAGCGGTCGCTCAGCCTCGTATTAAGCTCATCCTGCAAAGGTATCAATGGCTCAACGTCACTTATCCCCTCGTAGTAAAAAGGCTGTGCCAGGTTCTGAGTATGAACCACCGGCAGAAATCCCCACGGCAAATCCCCTTCACTAACGAGTTTGCGATTCTCATACCTCTGCCACGCATCCGCCGAGACAATCTCAGTAACCGCAACCGTTTCTCTGTTATCCGTTACAGAACCACCGCCGGACAAAAGACGCGATAGAAATGAGCTCTTTCTGCTCACAGCATTTCGCTTCTGATAAAAATGCTGAACGTAATACCTGATTTTCCTGTAATCTTCCTCATCCAGAACAGGCAGTGCTCTCGGTGCCTCAATAAGTTCCAGCCCGATTGTCTGTGCCAACTGCAGCACAGCTTCTAAACTGGTGTTTTGAAGTGAAGGAGAAGTGAATTTCTCGAAGATTTCTTCGCCAGGCCTGACGAAACAATCGACGAAACCGTAAACACCTCCGAGCACCGCCATATCCTGGAAAAATCCTATACCGCCGTTAGCCGAAAATACGGCTTTTAATATCGCCTCTATTTGCACCTTCTTTTGGCTGTCTGGCGATTTGGATATCAGACTCAGCGGCTTTCCGAATAAAAAGTCAACCGCCGCATTTATTCGCCACGATATATCATTTTCTATTACAACTTCTTTTCGCTGTATGTCCCCCACCGCTCTGCCGCCGAACACGCCCGTATTAGCCGAATGTACCAATCCTGTTATTCGTGCCGGCAGCCCGTACTCCTGGGCCTGTACGTAGCACCTGCCGCTCTCGCTAATCTTTCTGCTGTACGTCCCGGTGCCGAAACTATCAACTATCGGATTCGCATAATATTCCCACAGTTTGCTGAAATGTCTTTGCACCTCAATTGCGCGTTCTTCGATAAGCCACTCGAGGAATTCCTCGCCAAGACCTTCGTCTCTAAATATCCCCGGCTCAAATCCCATATCAGCCCCTTTCCGTAATCCGACTCATATCTCATCATCAACCTTCCGCCTGCCCTTCGTAGCCTTGGCGTAGAAGGGTCCTCTGTCATCCGCCCTCTGTCATCCGTTCTCTGTCGTCCGCCTTCCGTCCTCCATACTTGGACCCCCTTGCACGATCTTGCGCGCTTTTGCTCTTTTTTAAAGGCGTGAATTTCCGTAAGTGCTTATGTGGAAAGGATTAAAAAAATTTTCAAAAAAATTGGATTTTCTCTTTACCCCCTTGCATGATTTTGCGCGCTTTTGTGTTTTTCAAAAGGCGTGAATTGACGTAAGTGCTTGTGGTTAAAGGACTAAAATCCCCCTTGCACGATCTTGCACGCCACCCCCATTTTTAAGCCAAAAACGACCCTTCGTGTTTAGTGATTTGGCTACTAAAGACTCGTATGAATATATTAATTACTTTCAGGCAGGTAAATAATGAGGATGTTTTATTTAAAATGACTGTGTCATAAGAATAAGGCAGGACTAACCGAAAAATATTCAGCCAGTTCGACAATATGTGTTTTGCTCAATTTGCGTTGACCTTTAAGAATAGCGTACCCCAATGTTCGATTCCCTAAAATGCGGCCAAGGTCTGAGCCGTTAAGCTGATTTTCCGCTAATAGAAACTTTAACAACTCAATGGGTTTTTGCTTTTTTGCTTCAAAACGGCTTTTTTCATAATCTTCAATGTTATTGACCAAGCTTTCTAAATAATCTGATTGGGATTTCGTCAAATCGTTTCTTGAAACCAACATTTCGGCAATCTTCATTGCTTTTGCATATTCCGTCTTATTGTGTATAGGCTTGAGCATAAAAAGCTTTTCTTGTAACCCCAAAAAATCGTCTGGCAAATCGTAATTCGCTTTATTTTTAGTAATTGCTAAAGTCATAATTTTTCTTTCCACTTTTCTTCATTGTACTCAGAATGAGTCATTACGACTGCTATTATAATTATAAACCTCGCAAAGTTTACTCCAGTAATCACTCTATATTTATTGCCGCCCACGTTGAATATTATATAACCTTTATACCAATCAGCCGTGTTAAAAGTCCGCCTCACATCAGCATAATTATCCCATCGGGCGTTTTCTACAACTTCAAGCCATCTTCTTAATGGCTTTTCAGCCCGTGAATTCAGATTCCAAAATTCTTCTAACTTAAGCTTCCCTGCTACTTTCATCTGTCTATATTATGTAGACAAATCGGTATAAAGTCAAGAGAAAAATAGTTAAATTTCAAAAAATTCTTTGCCAGATGCTTCTATGTGCTTGAAATGTCGTAATTTCCCTAAAAAATATTATACATTCCACGCTTTTTACCGAAAAGCCCGTACCTTGCAAAAATTTTCTTCGTACAATCATATTATTATGAATATATATATAGACTGACAAATGACCTGAGTTCTTTGAAGATTATAAAGCTGTTGATTTTGCATTAAAGGGGGGCATATTGTATTAATCGAGATAAAGGATTATTTTCCTTTTACAGCTCAAAAAGTTATCGAAGAAATCGGCTTGATGTATAACAGGAGCTTATCCCTGTTTGAAGTTGGTAAACATGAGATTAATGTAATCTCTAAAATCACCCTGCCTCTCTTCTTACCACTTCTTTTCATCGCCGCTTCTCACTTCCTCTTTCCACCACACCTTCCTCGCAATTTCTTTTCATCACCCCTTCACATAAACCTCTATCTCTTTATATCAATATGCCCCCCTGACTACCTTCAATTTTATCTTGACTTTTAGTCGAGTCAAGCAAAAAAAATCATCTTTTTCAGCTTTATTTTTTTTAGTTCCGTCTATCCTCTCAGAGGCCGATTCAGGCTTTTTCGTTCAAATTCAAGGCTACAATTCGGATAAACGGCTGAAAGCTAATTTTTTTTAATACAGGGCATAAGCCTTGTCTTCTTTTATAAAAAGATAATACAGCTTGCCCTCCTGGTACGTCATTCCCGCGATTTTACCTGCTGTATCGCCTACCCCGATATATAAATCGCATCTGCCTGGAGCACGAATCGCCCCGCCTGTATCCTGGTCGAGTGCAAACCCGCTGTAAACTGTTTTATTTATCACTCCGCCGCTCTCTCGCGGCAGATAAGTCGAAATATACGTTAATGCACCCCTCGGAAAAATCGATTTATCCGTAGCTATCGAACGCATCTGGGTCACCGGCTCATTCAAACTTCCTCTGGGCTGACTTTCCTCACCCTTGAAAAAAACAAAACGCGGATTTAGCCGTGTGTATTGTTTTACTCTGTCCGCGTGTCTCTTGAAGTAATCGAGCATCGAAGACAAACTCAATTGGCTCTCGCTTATCGAGCCGTCGGCAACCATTGCCTTGGATATACTTCTATAATCCCAGCCGTTATTAGCGGCATAACCTACACCGACGACCTCGCCGTCGGGCATCCGAATCTTCGCCGAGCCCTGCACGTGCGCAACATAAGCCTCGAATGCGTCACCCAGCCAGACAAGCTCTTTACCCCTGAGCATATTCGTATTCTCGATCACCGCTCGCGAAGGATATTTTGTCATCTCGCCATCCGTTCCGCGTCTGCCTAAAATCTCTCCATCCGCACCCTTTACCAAATCTTCCGGCTGACGATAGAGAGCATACTGAAACCGGTTGGTCTGTACCGTTGAGCCGTCGAATATCGGCGTGTAGTAACCCGTGAATAAAACTGTCCCTTCCCCGTCACAGCCGACCGACGTATAAACGTCGAAATGCTGCTGTATCGCATCATTGAGCTGTTTGCCGGCCAATCCCGAATCAATAAGCTCTGCGAATTTTTTCAGGCTCGCGACAGCCCTCGAATGGCTAATGCCGCATATCGGGTAATATCTTTTGCTCGAAGGTTTATCAAGGTAATTCAGGCTGTTGCCGACCGCCCCTCGCAAATCCCCCAAATTTGTGCAGCCGAACGTGAAATCCGGAACATCCCACGGCTCGGTAACCTTTCGAAGAGCCTGCTCGCCGGGTGCCAGCGGCCTGTCGTACGATATCGGCATCGGCTCAATTTCACGCCTCGCCGCCGACTTGCAACCAGCTAATAAACTTAAAATCACAACCGCTAATATGAGATAAATCCTTGTTTTCATATTTTTCTCCGGCTTTTTGAGATAAAAAACAGTATTAGAATGCAAAAAAACATTATTAAAACAAATCGGCTATACGCACCAAATTGCTGTAAAATTTTTAAATATCAGGCCTGAAAGAATTAACAATCAGCAGCAGGGGGTACGAAAGAGCTTTCGCAGTCACTGCGAAAAATCTGGTATTCGACTGCGCAAGATCGTGTATTTTGACTACGCAGGAATTTGCGCACTACTAATACATATACTAATACAATACTAATAAAGAAACTGCAGCCGACTTGCCTATGCCTGCCTGTGGGCAGGCAAGTCGCCTGCCACCTACAAGAGAACGCCTAACGGCACTTGATTTATGAGCCTTTGATTTCTATTGTGCACTCGGGTATGGCCGACAGGAACTGCCGGCCGTAGCTTTTATTGATTATGCGGCTGTCAAGAACAACAATAATCCCCGTGTCGGTTTTGTTGCGAATCAGTCTGCCGAATCCCTGCTTGAATTTTATTATCGCCATCGGCAGCTGATATTCGACAAAAGCGTTACCGCCCTGCTGTTGTATCTGCTCGATTCTGCCTGCAATTAAAGGCCTGTCCGGAACTGCGAAAGGCAGTCTTACTATTATCACATTACTGAGAGCCTCTCCCGGCACGTCCACTCCCTGCCAGAAACTGTCTGTCCCGAACAGAACTTTTCTTTTGCCTGTCTTGAAATATTTCAAAAGGCTGCTTCTATCGACGCGGCTTGCCTGCTGTAAAAGCTCAATTTTATTTTCCGCGAGCCACTGGTTAATCTCAGCCGACATTCGTTCAAGCATCTCGTAGCTGGTGAACAGCAAAAATGCCCGGCCCTCAGTCTGGAGCAGATATTTTTTCACCGCCTCGACGGCAGCAGGCACAAACTTTTCCTCGTTCGGGTCCGGCATACTTTTTTCAATATACATTTTGACCTGCTCTTTATAGTCGAAGGGTGAGCCGAGCTTTAACGCTTCGAAGTCTTCGAGCCCGATACGACCTGCGAAAAATTCAAAACCGCTTGCCTCATTCGAACCGTCGCTGCTGAGCGTCGCACTGGTCATAACAACCGAGCCGAACTTATCAAATAAACACCTTCTGATGTCGGGCCCAACGTCAAGTGGTGCACTTCGCAGATGAATTGTTTTCCTGCCGGCACCGGAGCCTTCCACCCAGTAGATATGGCCTTCGAGTTTCTGTAAAAGGAAGCTGTCGAGCTCTTTTATAAGCTCGCTGCAGCGATTGGCGTAGCGAATAAGCTCAAATTTATCATCGATGTTCTTTTCCTTGTTTGCCAGTGATGACAGCTCAACCCGCAGTTTCTTTAATTGTCCGGAGAGAAAATCATCGACGAAATTCTTATAGCATCTGCCGCTAAAGGCTTTTTCGTGTGTCTCGAACCAGCTTCTGACCTGCCTGAAAAATTTCTCGCTCGCCTTATTGGCCGCAAGCACAATATCTATCGCAGCCTTCGCGTCTTTATAGCTGCAGAATCCTTTATGTTTCACAGGATTATAAAGCTCATTGAGCAATCGTCTTACGCGATAGCTGCTTATATCGATACCAAAATGGTCCTCTGCGATGTGCTCGATATTATGTGCCTCATCGATTATAACGTCTTCATACCCGGCCAGTAGCCCGAAACCTTGTTCCTTAAGCACAAGGTCACTGAACATAAGAGAATGATTTGCAACAATAATGTCAGCCGATTCGAGTCTGCGTCTGGCTTTTCGGTAAAAGCAATCAGCGAAATGCTCACACTGTCTGGCCGTACAGTTACCATGTTCGCTGTTGACCGCTTCCCACACGGTTGGCGTTGGCAAAAATGGTATGTCACTTAGAGAACCGTCCCTTGTTCCGACAGACCATTCGAAAATGCTGTCCAGCTCGTCTGCCCATTCGTCGAACAGCATCCTGCGCCTGCCGATGACCGATTTTAACCTTCTCTTACAGAGATAATTGCCCCTGCCCTTGGCAAGTGCCGCGTTGAAACTGACGCCGAGATTTGCCTGAAGAAAAGGAATATCTTTGTCGATAAGCTGCTCCTGCAGACAGATTGTGAAGGTGCTGATGAGAACTTTGGTTTTTTTCCTGCTGACGATTTCTATTGCGGGGACAAGGTATGCAAAACTTTTTCCTACTCCGGTACCTGCTTCAACTGCGAGGCGTCTGCCGTCGGCAAGGGCCCGCCGCACCGCATCAGCCATTTTGACCTGCTCGGCACGATACTCAAAACCTGAAAATGTCCGAGAAAGCAATCCTGTTCTGCTGAAAGCACCCTGTACATCTAAAATATTCTCACTGCTTTTCACCTTCGATTCGCGTCTCGTGAATTGGCTCCGGTCTTTCTAAAGCCCCATGGGATAAATTCATAACTTACGGGGAGCCGGTTCCTTCTATTGCTTTTTTAAGTGCCAGAACCGCTTCATCTTCGGGCATCTTTTTGTAAGCTTCGTTAATAGCAGCCTCTGCAATAGTCCGCTTATCCATTTGATGACAGATATAAGCCAGCAATAGATGCAGCTCAGCCGACTTGCTCTCGGAAGCCCATTTTGCAAGTTCTGCTGTCCTCAGGTCGATAAGCTCTTTGTTTCCGAATATCTCTACAAGGTCAACCTTAACATCTGCATAAGCCGGGAAAATCTTCAGGGCAAACGCAAGCAATCGTGCACTGCTCAGGTATTCACCTGCTCCAAACAGGGCGTGGCTTTTGCCCGCGTATGACAATGGGTCCATAGGTTTGTATATTGATGCCAGTGAATATGCGTCTGACGCCTGATAAAACTTGCCCTCCTTGA
>CAYNDE010000027.1:0-15463 GCA_964395535.1 uncultured Pirellulales bacterium | reverse complement strand
CGCCGAAGCTCAGCGCACAGCCGCAGAACATCTTACTGTTCGTGCACAACTGAACGTGAATCTCAAGACCAACAATAACTTTATACTTTAAGTCACTCATTTAATCTAATTATATCTTTTTACTAATTCGTGATAATTCGCGCAATTAGTGTTAATTCGTGGTTAAACAATCCTTTTTTAAACCACGAATTTTCACGAATTTAACACGAATTCCTTAAAGAACCAATCTTTCGTACTCAAAACTTCTCTTGCCGAAATTCAGAATCATTCCAAGTTTTATTCCCGTAGCTTTCAAATAATTTATAACCTGAGCCTTATTTGCATCCGTAATGTTATCTACCGTCTTGATTTCCAAAATTATTTTCCCATCAACTAAAATGTCGGAACAATAATTCCCAATTATTTTGCCTTCAAACATAATTTTTACAGGTGCCTGTTGCCGGAAGTTGATTTTTTCTCTATTTAGTAACAATACAAGGGCATTTTCACAAACCTTCTCTAAGAAACCAAACCCAAGCTTTTGGTGAACCTCCATCGCCAGACCAACCACCTTATAAGAAAGCTCCTTATATAAAATCTTATCTTCATCTTCGTACATCTATATTAATTTACATTTAACCTGATTATATCTTTATTAAAATTCGTGTTAATTCGCGTAATTTGTGTTAATTCGTGGTTAATCAATCCTATTCGTGTTTAAATCATCCTTTCATAAAAGGCCTTCTTTTATGCCATTCAGTCTTTAACTCGTACATCCTTGCTATTCGCAGTAATTTATCTTCTGTAAATGTCGGCGAAAGAATCTGCAGGCCTATCGGCAATTGCTTATCATCAAAACCGCAGGGGACGCTTATGCCCGGTATGCCCGCAAGATTCACCGCAATCGTATAGATATCCTCAAGATACATTTGCAGAGGGTCGGTTGTTTTCTCGCCGAGCTTAAAGGCCGTCGTGGGTGACACCGGCATCATAATACAATCACATTTTTCGAAAGCCCGCGTAAAGTCGCCCCGTATCAGATTTCGTACTTTTAATGCTTTCAGATAATAGGCGTCGTAATAACCACTCGAAAGAGCATAGGTACCGAGCATAATTCTTCTTTTAACTTCCGGCCCGAAACCCTCAGCTCGTGACTTCGTGTACACTTCAATATAATCACCCGGATTCGGCGTTCGATGACCATAATGAACGCCGTCATACCGGGCAAGGTTGCTGGAGGCCTCCGCAGTTGCTATTACGTAATATGCAGCGATGGCGTAATCGAGATGCTGCATCTCAAGCTCGATGATTTCAGCACCGCCGGACTTATATAATTCAACCGCCGTATCAATCGCCTCTCTGACCTGCGGCTCAGCACCACGGGTGAATTGCGGCGTTATACCAATCTTCAGATTTCTTACCGGTTCATCGAGGTTCTCAAGGTAATCAGGCAGTTGTGCATTTTTCTCATCAACGCTTGTGCTGTCTTTGTCATCATATCCGGCGATGACATTCATCATTAAAGCGCAGTCCTCTACCGTTTTTGTGATAGGCCCTATCTGGTCAAGGCTCGAACCGAACGCCACAAGGCCGTAACGCGATACTCGCCCGTAAGTGGGTTTCAACCCAACTACACCGCAAAAGTTAGCCGGTAATCGTATCGAGCCGCCTGTATCCGAACCCAGAGCGGCAAAACACAGTCTTGCCGCAACTGCAGCAGCCGAGCCGCCGCTGCTGCCGCCGGGAACCCGGCTCGTGTCCCAGGGATTTACGGTCCGCTTTAAGCCGGAGTTCTCCGTGCTCGAGCCCATAGCAAACTCGTCCAGATTGGTCTTGCCGATTATAACTGCATCAGACGCAAGCAGCTTATCAACCACAGTCGCATTATATGGCGATTCGAAATTCTCTAATATCTTCGATGCACAAGTGGTTGCCCCGAAGGTCGTGCACATATTATCTTTTACCGCCACAGGAACACCGGCCAATTGCCCCACACTTTGGCCGTCAGCGATTTTCTTATCGACTCTCTCTGCCTGCTCGAGGGCCTGCTCCTTGAAAGTACTGATATACGCACCTATTGACGGCTCATATTTTTCAATATCTGCAAAAACACTCTCGGTAACATCAGAGCTCCTGGCCCGCCCTGCCGCTATCTCGTCTCTTAACTGTCTTGCAGTAAAGCTATTGTTCATCTTCTTTATCTTCGCTTCTTTCGTTTTTTTCCTGCTGCTTTAGATAGTTTCCTTGATAATATTCGAATGCCTCCTTAGTCATATATCTTTCTTTATTTTTGCTTTGAGTGATTGTTCGCCAGGCGATTTGCTGTAAAGTCAAACAATCTTCTTTCTTCAACATTTGCAGACCGCCGTTCGCCAGGCCTTCGGGATTCCTTCCCGTCAAAGTAATATAAAAAACACAGGCCGTTAAATAAGTCCCTGCCGGTGATTGATGAACCTTGTCATCTTCATAAAGAACAATATTTGGGTCCTGCTTTAAAACTGCCTGCCAGGCAAGGCCCGCTGGCGAAACAACAGCATCCAATTCTTGGGCTATCCCGTCATAAGCCTGAGCGACCGGGCCAAACATATTAGGGTCATCTCGATATGCCCACGTCATATAAAAAAGAGTCTTCGCACCCGTCTTTTTTATCTCGTTATCAAACTTCCGGCTGTACTCAACAAATTTCTCCTTATCGGTAATTGTAAGATGGCTCACCTCCTGAAGAACCACGTAATCCCACTTTAGCTCTCTGATAATCTTCAGGGCATTGCCCTCATTAAAGTTGTGCTCCAGCGTATAGCCGCCAGGTGCATACATATACGTATAAAGCTGCGGAAACTCCTTGCTTGATTTTGCCAGGTTAGCCAGAACCTTCGGCATCTGATGATAAGACGTAAGGCTGTTACCGATAAACAAAACGCGTATCGGCCCTGGTTTTTTTTGCCGTGCAGAATTCTCTTGTGAAAAAATCGATGACGCCATAAAACCGGTAAATATCAAAAACGCACAAAAAATTTCAAGCTTTCGCACAGATACTTCATCCTAAAAAATTTATTAAGCCCCGACCCCTTCATCCAAAATCTTTGGAACCTTGAAGAACTGGCCGTCACTTTGTGGGGCATTTGCCAGCGCTTTTTGAACATCGAGCGATTCTTTAATCTTATCTTCTCTGAAACAATTAGTGATTGGCAAACAATGTGCCAACGGCTCAACGTTTTCGGTATCAAGCTGATTCATCTTTTCCATATATTGAAGTATCGACTCCAACTGGGCCGTGAATTCCTTCACCTCATCGTCTGTAAGTTCCAGCCGGGCCAGCTTCGCTACCTTTTTGACCTGCTCTTCGGTGATTTTCTTTTCCATAAAGTAACCTAATATAAAAGGCGAGGCAGCAACTCAGCCTCGCCGCAGGTTAATACTCCCGGAAAGCAATTTTCACTTCGACTTCGCCTCAGCGGGCTTATAGTTTCTTTTGGGCGGTTTTTGAACCAGTCCCATTTTGATAGCCTTTGCGGAAACCTTCACTCTGCACACTTTGCCGTCGATAACAGCCCTGACATTTTGAATGTTAGGCTTGAATTTCCTTTTCGAAATACCGGTTATCTTTCGCCCGACTCCGCCAAGGTATCTTGCCTTGCCGCGCCTCGATATGCTCCTTCCTGAAACAGTCTTTTTTCCTGTAAAGTAACACACTCTCGACATATATCTAACTCCTGCTTATAGATTCTCTTCACACTACCTAAAAACCGCGATTTTATAGATTCCATAAAAAATTGCAAGGGCAAAGCGGTTTTTTATTAAAAAAAACCTAATCGCTAAAAAAATGGCCATTTATATATTTTTCTTGGCATTAGAGCTAAAATTGATACATTGTCAAAAAAAGACGGAGGATTGATGAGCAGAATAATACAAAATCAACTTCAAACCTCTCGCCCAAATAATCTTTAAAAAATCAGGAAAGGAAGGTGAATTATGGTAAGAAAAGAACTAATTTTAGCAGCAATAGTGGCAATATTTTCATTTTACTGCCAGACTGAAGCTGCACAAATCGCCGTGACCTGGGACGGTGGAGGCGATGGTCGCACCTGGGAAAATGCAGACAACTGGAATCCCGACGTCGTGCCGGACAACAACGCTACTAATACTTATGCCGTCACCATAAACGCCGGTGGTCATATATGGCTTGGCCTGCAGCAATCACGGACCATCGACCAACTGGACTGTTATGGCGAATTTGAGCTGCACAAGTGGACGAGTGATCAGGTTGTACTTACTCTGGTAGACCCAAGCGGCCTGACAAACCACGACTACCTGGTGATTGTAAGGTTGTGGATTGACGGCAACGTAACAAATACTGCCGGAGCAACGCTTGAGTTGGAGGACACGGAAATTGAAGGAGCTTTATACAACCAGGCAGGAGCAACGATAGAAGTGTTCGAAGTTTCCGACGAAGTCTGCGTTGATGGAGCTGTGGAAAATGCCGGGTCAATGACAATCACACCAGTCAGTAAACTGACCGTAGAGGGAGGCACATTACACAATACCGGCCAGATTAACATTTATGGCGGCAGCTGCTCAGTTTATGATGGCATCATCGATAATAACGATACCGGCCTGATTAAGGGTTTTGGCATCCTTTACACAGACCAACTGCTGCGAAATAAGGGCCAAATTGATGCATATGGCGGCTCATTTGCTGTTTTAAGCGAAGGGTCGTTCTTAAATACCGGCGTTTTATGTAACAAGCCTTCGGCATCGCTATACGTTAAGCCGGAAGAGGATGTGAACAATAACGGAACAATAGAAGCCAATGCAGGTGGTGGTGTAACATTCGACTGTAACCTGGTCAATGACACCAACGGAGTAATTGAACTACTTAATGGAACTCTCGCGGCGACAGCGATTACACAAAGAGACGATGCAAATTTTTCGGGTTTCGGTGCAATAACCGGCGATGTTATGATTGACCCTGGCGCGATGATAAGACTTGGAGGTTCGACAGATATTGTTGGCAATGTAACAGTTGAAGGAACACTGGAAATAAGTGACGGCGTGACGCTGATTACCGGCCAGACTGTCTGCAGCGGCACAATACATATCAAAGGCGGCTACCTAATCCCGCAGGGCGGTTTATCGGGCGATTGCAATATCATCTGGGAGCCGGGACTTTTTACAAATCCCGCCGATTTCAATCTCGATGGTGAGGTTAATTTCGGCGACTTCGCATATTTCGCAGAAACCTGGCTATGGCAAACGGCCTGGCAGTGAAATTCGTGACTTGCGGCTCGTCGGCAGTATTGAATCTTGGTCATTTTTTCATTTGGATTTCGAATTTGCTTCGTACTTCACCGCTCATTTTAATCAGATTCGTTTAATAATTTTTTCAGCATTTCGCGTGCTTGTATAGAATTAGGATCTATCTGTAAAGCGGCACGGAGTTCTTCAATTGCTTCTTGCTTTTGTCCCTCCCTAATTAAAAGGCAACCAAGGTTGAAGTGCATAACCACTGAATCCGGCATAAAAGCCAATCCATTGCGGTACAACGTTACTGCTTCGTCAACCTTACCCTGCTTACAGAGCAATATTCCCAGATTATGATATGCTATCACATGGTTCGGCAGTGCTCGCAATGTTTGATAATATTGTTCTATAGCCTTATCGATTTGGCCTTTTTTTTCATATGCCATGGCTAAATTACTACGTGCCGTTATGCAGACGGGATTGATTTGCAAAGCCCTGAGACTATGGTCGATAGCAGCATCCAGATCTCCCAATTTTCCTAATAGACCACTCAAAATAGCGTGAATCCCGTAATAATCTATATATTCCAGGACCATAGAGTATTGTTCCGCTGCCGCCCGGTAGTCTTCCAGTCCGAAATCTAACAACTCACCGTATTTCTGTCGCAGGAACCAATCTTCTTTATTATCCTCAATTGCCGAGCGATACTGACCAGATGCTTTTTCAAGGGCCTGGGGTGTTAGATTATTTTTATATTCTTTGAGCTTTTGCTCCATTTGCTCAACCTGCTCCTTGTGGTAAAGTTGATTGGTGAATGGTGCTTTTTTTATATATTCATTGAGAAGGTTATCGGCAATTTTATATTTATCCCAATCAGTATAGGCTAAATTTTGGGCGCATTCTGTCTCGGTCAGCAGTTGACGTATGCTTTCCTTTTGATTCTTTATCCGCTCCGGAAGGATTTTCTCCACTTGCTCGAAAACGGCTTTTGCCAGAAGATAATTACCCTCAAAATTCAAATGCACATGCTCATAAAAAAGTTCCTCACCCGCAGTTTTGTATGGGCTTTTATTTTCAAAGATTTTGACGGCATCCACAAGATAAACGCCCTCAGCAGCCCTGTCAGCCGATGTCCGCCGAATAATCTCGTTTATCCGCGTGTCAGCGCGAAACCTGAGCGTATCTAATTCACGTGCCAGGATATATCTCTCTTTTGCTCTGTCGTATTCCCCCATTGACCAGTAACATTTACCAAGCCGAAACTGAAGGTCTGCGTAACATTCATCAATTTGAGCCGCCGCTAAATACCATTCCACTGCCTTAGCATAATTGGCGTCTGTCTCACAAATAATCCCTTGCTGGTAGAGTTCGTTCCAGCTCTCCTTCTCAGTATCAGTTAGATCCGGCCGATGAAGGGATGCAAATGGCGGGCAATCCTTCAGATTGCTGCCTACGGTACAAAATATTATCCTGGCTCCGCTTTGGCGGGCGATGTCCTTTATGTCCTGGATATTTCTTTCGAAATGCCGGTAAACGCTTTCAAGACGAGGGTCGTCCTCACGGACTTGATTTTCCAGAAACATTTCCATACCACGCCAGACCTTCGGGGTGTCCTTTGACTGACTTAACGACCCTGCCAGGCTCGTTAGCAGTTGCCCCACTTTTGTAGATTTAAACGCTATGTCGAAACGAATGAAAGACAAACTGCCCGAAAGCGGGGCAAAAACGGTCCCTGCCCCGTACGGCCCGACAACCTCGTTGTTGCCCATATATGCGACAAATAAATCTGCATCGTGACGGGCGCAGTCTTCTGCTATCTCTAAAATCACATGAGAATTTATGGCCGCTATCGCAGTGGTAATGACCTCGAAATTTGCCTGTGGATACCGATGACGCAGCATCGCCTGTAGAATCCGTCCGAAACAATATGCTTCGTCCGGTTCGCCTGCCGCAGCAGACTCACCTAACACAAAGACACGGTAAGTACTGTCCGTTTTATCCTTTGAGAAGACAAACGGAGCAGGTACCCGTGCAATATATCGCGGAAAAAAACGCCAGCTGAATTTGAAATTGTTACAATAGATACTTTTCCCGCCCGCTTTACACTCGATGATTGCACGTGCAGGAAAGCCATAACCAGTTATACGCAAAATAACTTCCAGCAACAGGAACAAAAGGGCCGGAATAACTATTAGTGCAATAAAACGAAACAGCCACAAACGCCATCCGGTTATCTTCAATCGTGTTGTTTTTCCTGCTTTCGAATAAACACGCTGGGCCTGTTCCTTTTGTGAAATGTTTGTTTTGGATTTTTTCCTTCTCTTGTGACGTTCTTCTGGCATTTATTTCTTCCAAATCTTACAGGGCCTTTAACATCTCAATTTGTCGGCAAAGAAGGTCATAGGTCATTAAATTGTAATTCATAAGTTATTACGCATTACATTTTAAGTTATTTTTCGCAAAACTGTCAACTCATACTCCTTCAGCTTTCTGAACTTTCCGACACCGAGACCTTTTATCGAAATATTTGCAACCCTTGTTCTTTTTAGCGATATTGCTTTCAGGCCGACTTTAGCGAGCATTCTTCGAATCTGTCTGTTCATACCCTCTCTTATGGTCATCTCAAGCAGCGTCGTTTCCCGCCCTCTCTTAAGAACTTTAACAAAGGCCGGCGCTGTTTTACCCTCTGCCAGCCGGATACCTTTTTTCAATTTCTCGATTTTCTCTGCTGTTATTTCACCCCTGACCTTAACAACATAAGTCTTTGGGCAGCCATACCTCGGATGCGTTAGTCTATTTGTCAGCTCGGTATCATTTGTAAGAATAATCAGGCCGGTCGAATCGATATCGAGTCTTCCGACACAAAATATACGCTGCCTGCTATCAATGAGGTCAATTGCTCTTTTTCTGCCGAGAGGGTCAGAATTCGTACAGACAACGCCTTTGGGCTTGTTTAACAGATAATAAACCTTTTTCCCTAAACTTATCCTGTGCCCATCGACCGTAATGACGTCCTTCTCCGGCTCCACGAAGGCCGGCAGCCTTTCAACAACCTTGCCGTTAACGCTGACCCTGCCCTCGACAATCAGCTGCTCGCATTTTCTGCGAGAATCAATCCCTGCGCCAGCCAGAACCTTCTGTAATCTTTCTTTCGCCATATATTTAACCAGCCTTTGAATTCAAAAATTATAATATTTTAATCCCAAAATGCTAATCTTAATATGGGATTGTTTAGCCGTCGCCGGAACGGCGACGATGTTGTCATTCCCGCGAAGGCGTGAATCCACAAACGGTTAGCCCCGCCATCACGCGGCAATCCGTCATTCCGCACTTGATGCGGAATCCAATATCAAAATTGTTAGCCCTGCCACCACGTGGCAGGGTTGCTTTTTTGACTGCCCTGCTTGCCCTGAGCAAGGTCGAAGGGAGCGCACTTGTGGTGTCCGTGTCGAACCATAAAAAGTTACATTCCTTCTTGTGGTGAGCGTATTTATGGTGGGCCTGTCGAACCAGTCGAACCTATTTCTCCACTATGGTGTCCTCAGATTTCTTGGTTCTCTTTCAATGTTCCTCCGGATTTATCCACCAGACTGGTGGCTCTTGTGGTTTCATTAGGTCTTGTCTGGTTGATCTCGAAAAGACAATCCTATTTTCACTCACTCTTTTTCCAATAATGTAATTTTTCAACATTCCTGATTCGTATTCGGCAACATGAAGAACATTCTCCGCTTTGTTAAACATACGCTCTCGGTACGCAGATTCATCCACTTTCAATAAATCACGCCAAGAATCTGCTTGTCCAGTGGTAGAAGCCCAGTAATCTTGATTTGTACCTGCGGAAAGATGTTCAAATTTAGAATCACCAGACCTCGTGACCGATCTTATCCAGTTGCGTTTAGGCAGAAAATTTCGGTAATCAGAGCCGCCAGAATGAGTCGCACTCTTAATCCAGTTTTTCGAGTCATTCATTAGCTGCCAATCCACTCCTGCTTTCTCGGCAATTCCCTTAAATTCCTCCAATTTCAAACTTGTTGATGTCTTCTTGATGCTAAAATGTTGCGGCTCTAAGTTAATTCCTCCACTGATTCTGGTAATGTGTAAATCGTAGGGGTTGAGTTGATTGTAGGCAGCAATATTACTATTAAATTTTGCCAAGAGAGAATTATACTGGTCAACAAGGCGATTATACGTATTATATGAATCTTCGCTATCCGAATCAGCTATTTTAGCTTTAAGCCTATCTATCTCTTGCTCGATTTTATCCAACTCGCTTTTCTCTTTGTCAATTTCAGACTTATATTTTTCAACAATAGGTGACAAGGGTGCTTCAATATCAGTTGAGGCGTACTCAGCAAGTACTTTCAAGTCTTTTTCGGTTTCTATTATTTCTTTTACTGCTTTTGTGCTACTGGTTGCCATTATGTTATTTGCTTCTGATTGAAATATACTTGCAGAATCCTCACTTGTATTGTTCTTGCAACAAAGAAATTTCGCCAGATTACTTGAGTTCCCAAAATATTCTTTAATCGTTTTGCCAAGTATAGGGCTTAGGAAAACTACCTTTGAATTTTTTTTCACATATATTTCATCAAGACTGTCACGTTCAGTATACGCAATCAATGACGTTGCTACCAGTTGGGCCTTTTCTCTTTCTGTGCTGAATGCTGGTAACTCGACCGATAGCAAAGCATCCAAGTCCAGCCAGCTTGCGTTAGCTTTTTTCAGCCAACTGCTAATGGCCATCAGCCTTCCAACCGCATTCAATTCACGCAATTCAGGATACGCCTCTGCATATTGTGAATAGTTCTGATTTAAGTGTTGTATATTGCTTCGAATACTTGGTGATAATTTTGCCTTCTTTTCTCTTTCAAATTTCTCCGGCGATGCAAAATCATCTTCGCTCCGTTCTGCATCAGCAGTAAATTGCGGATTTGTTATTCTTGCATATCTGTAATCAAAGTCAGATTCCACTTCTACGGATTCTGGATAAAACCAAAATCTTGTTCCCTCCCATTCACCATTTTCAACTGAAAAATCGTTCCTTAAAAAATCCCTTTCGGTACCTGTTAAAAACGTGGGCACAAATTTCCGTGTGTGATTTCTATAATCCTCAAAAGAAGTGGGGTCTAAACCGCCTGTTATGGTTTTGAACCGCTTATCAGCCTGTAACACTACAGCCCCTATTCTTGTGTCCTCTAAAAAACCCCCAAAGTTTACGGTGACTTTCGTAGGGTCTTTGTGTCGGTCTAAACTTATAAAGGCGTCATTATCACCTGCATGAAAAGCTGCTCTATAAGCAACTGCGAAATCAGCAAGGGAAACGGGATATCCCGCAAGCGTTTCGTCTCCATCCTTTTGTGCATAAAGTATGAGGCCAGCATCCAACTTCGCTCCTTCAAGTTGCCCTTTCTTGTTGAAGAAATCTTCCAAGCCAGCTAAATCCAATGGAACAGTTCCTTTGGGAGCCGAGAAACTCGATGCTTTCAAGATGTAGGGCTCGAGATTTAATTCCAGTTCAGAAGACCCATAGTTGTTTTTGTAGGCAAAAACTTCGACAAATAGATTATAGCCATCTGCTGGCAACAGCGCACGTAGGCAATGCCGAATTAGAGAGTAGTTTGTTTTATATGCCGTTTCAGGATTATCCCCGAGCAGGAAAAAGCGAGCATGATTGTTGCTATCTGCCGTTGCAAAAATCCGACCATTACGAAATATCGCGACCCATGCCGGCTGTTTGGTTGCGACAGGATAAAAGTCAATAACATTACGGTAGGGAATTGGATCGCGGCCAAAGGTCATTTCAATTGATGGTTGCAACAGATACGAATATTTATCGACAAACGGCTGAACAATGCCTCTGTTTCTCGTGTCCTGTAGTGCTACGCCTACTGTTTCACCAGTACGCGTTAGCGCATTCTTATTAAGTAAATCGAGATAACTTATCGTTATCCATTTTGGTGATGATGTTGTAGGATTAACTGTTCTTGCTGAATCTATTTGGCTCCTATTTGAAATAACATGTTTGTCTTGTCTATCGGCATTGGTGAAGTAAACAATGACAGCAATTAAAATGACCGCCGCAATTATTGTAATTCTTTTTGATGTAACCTTGCCTCTTTTTGATTTTGGCGGTGAGGGCCCAATTAGCTTTTTTGAAGAAATACCCGATACCTTATCCCAAGAAAAACTTTCACCGCAAGTTGGACAACTTACTTTTAACGTTCCTGACTCAGACGGGATGCCTAACTTCTGCCTACACTTTGGGCAGCAGATTATCTCACGGCCACTCATTCAGCCCTCTAAAAATTATCCAGAAATTGATTTACTGAAATCCTATCTGTGTCTGCATATTGATAAGCAAGGAAAAATGGTCAGTAAGTTTACTTAGCTGGGATTTCCCATATTAAACGCTTGCCTACGCAACCAAGCCTTTCAATGCCACATTGTAAACTTACAACGCCTCAATATCAGCCAACAACATCACGATGTAACCTTACAATGGCTCAATGTAAGCCTGCAACATCACAATGTAACCTTACAACGCCACGATGTAAAGCCGCAATATCAAGATGTAAACTTACAATGCCTCGTTGTAAGCCGACTTTAAAATCCTGTTATCCTGTCAAAAACTCTGTGTCCTCTGTGAGCTCTGTGGCTAAATTCACAAAAACACCATCACCGTATTACTCGGCGAACCTTCGCCGAATTTATTTATTGCTATAACGCGATATTCGAGCCTAAAACTACGTTTGCTATCATAAAGTAAACCACCCCAGTGCGAAAATCAACAAAAAAGGCCTGCCAATTTGGACAGGCCTTTAATCCCGATTTATCAGGATAAATTTCGAACAGCTGCAAACAGTTGCACCTGAAATCTGGAAATCTGGGAACATCATAAATATTTTTCTGGTGCAATCGAATTATTATTGAGTCATGGCACGTTTGACGCTTATGAACGCCATTTAAGCACAGCGTTACAGAGCGCGTCAGCTTAAAATAGGCAATCTGCAAAAATTTCCCCCGTTGACCCGAAACAAGCAAATTACCGTGCCGAACAGGATTGGCAGCGTCCATATAATTGCCCATATTTACATTTAAGGTCATTCTCATTCCCACTATATAGCCAAAAGGCCGCTAAAATAGGCATTTATCTTGTTTTTTTGATTGACTTGGATAGTGTTTTCGACGATAATATCATAGTCTAAACACCATAAATGATTGATTTTCAGTATTTCTAAGGAGTTTTTACTATGGTGGCAGCCAAAAGGCAGCAAACCAATACAGTACTATACACTCTTATTACATTCATCGCCCTTTTTATAATATCGATTACCTTTGCAGTGGTCTATTACGTCAAATTCGAGGAGCAAAGGAAGATTGCAACAGAAGCTAAGGAAAACCTCAACAGCGTCGCAAGCGAAGCCCAGATGCGAATAGGCCTAACACAGATAGTAGGCTCAATACCCCCCCGCACAAGCGGCCTTCAGGTTATGGTCGAACTTTTCGACCAGTTGGTAACAACAATAATAGGTGGTCCCATATCGAACATATCAGCCGAGCTTAAGGTCGAAAATGTAAAGAACAAAGTTAACGATGCACTTAGACCTCTTTACGACAGCTATCTTGACAGTACCTTCAACGATCCCAACTCAACCGGACTTGTACGAATCATCGATTTAATCAGGTCACGGCTTGAAAACACTCAAAGCAGCCTGCTTGATTTGCAGGATAGATACACACAGCTTAATAATCAGTTCAACGAAGCTATAGCAACATTTTCTCAAACGGAACAGAGATTGAATGCAGAAGTAGAACAATACAAGCAGCAGGCTGATGAAACACTTGCCAAGTACACCGACCTTGAGGACCTGTTTCGACAAACTGCCGAGCAGCAGGTTCAAAACCTCAGAGACGACCTCAAATCCGCAAACGCGAAAAATGAAAACTTAAGAGACGATCTTCTTAGAAAAGATGCGGAGCTTGAACTGACAAAACAGATGATGAAGCGTGCGCAGGCTGAAATCGAAAGCATCAAGCCCCTGCCCGACAGCAACGCTCCCGCTTACATCCCGGACGGCAAAATAATTTTAGTGGACACGCAAACAGGCATAGCGCACATAAATATCGGCATCAACGACAAAGTATACCGTGGCTTAACTTTCGCCGTTTATGATAAGAACCTTCCCATCCCCAAAACCGGCGAAGGTAAAGCCGAAATCGAGGTCTTCGATGTCGGCCAGACGATTTCAGCAGCAAGAATCATAACCTCAATCGACCCAAGAAATCCTATCATTCAGGACGACCTCATAGCAAACCTCATCTGGGATACTAAAAAAGTCAACACATTCGTTGTCGCAGGCGACTTTGAATACGGCGACGAAGAAAAAATAAAACAGCTCATCGAGAAATGGGGCGGCAAAGTCGACAGCAGTATTACAATCGAAACAGATTATGTCATCCTTGGCCGGCCTCCAAGAGTCGAGCCACGACCAAGTGCCGAAGACAGAGAAATTTATCCGACCGCACTCGAGAAATATGAGAAGTCGAGAAAAAGATACGAGGAATACCAAAAGATACTAACGCAGGCCCAGGCGTTATCAATACCCATCTTTAACACCGTTAGATTCCTTTATTTTACCGGCTATAAGGAAAAGGCGGCGAGACCCGGAGCATTCCAATAATTTTATCAGGCGGCAGGCTCAACGCCAATCGAGGCAATAAAAATCCGGCCTGTATATTTCAGAGCATCCGTATTTTTAAAGCCGCTCTTCACAGCAACAAAGGTAACAGTATAAGCTGCTCTGACAGCAGCACCGAGCGGCTGGCCGGTATCGCAATCCAAACCCGAAGGAATATCAACTGCTAAAATTTCTATGCCTGTATTGTTAATTGCATTTATAAGCCGCTGGTATTTTTCACCAAGCAAGCCCTGTAAGCCGGTACCGAATAAAGCGTCAACGAGCATATCAGCATCGGCAGATAAATCCTTGACAGCCTGCTCTACGTCAATCTTGTCTAAATCAAGCTGCTCTATTGATTGGCCCAGTTTTTGCAAGATATCGAGATTGGTTTTCGCATCGCCTTTGACTTTGCTTATCTCGCCGCATAAAACGACGGCAACCTTAAAATCAGAATTTAATAAGTGCCTGGCGATGACGTAACCATCGCCGCCGTTATTACCCGTTCCGCAGAAGATGCAGACCTTCGGTTTTGCGTCGTCTGCGAGCTTTTCCTTTATTAGTTCGGCGCAGCTTCTTCCTGCATTTTCCATTAAAACGAGGCCCGGGATACCAAGCTCATTTATCGCCCAGGCATCGAAGCTGCGTACCTCGTCACGAGTCATAACAAGCTGATTTTTATTCGGCACATATTTTTCCATAATGACCTATTATATATTTTGAACTGGCTGCTTTAGCAAGCCATTTCGAAGCCAATTTATGGAAACGTAAGCCAAATACAGTACCACGGCCATCCTGGCCGTGTTACCACGGGCAAGATGCCCGTGGTACGAATTGGGTTTCCGCCTTCGCCCTGACTGGGCTTCGGCGAGACAGGCGTTTTGGGTTCGTTTGGGTTCGTTTTTTTGGCGGACAAGAAGTTGAAAAACGCCATAACCATCTATTATACAAGCACTTATGTAAATCTGGGCGATTTTAAAATTGGGTTCGTTTTGCATAATTTTGTTATATTTGCGCGCTCTGTGTAGTAAGTTGATTAGTGAATTAGAGAATTGGCGAATTAGAGAATTAGTTGATTGGTTATAAAACATTGGCAAATCCTTAGTATGTAAGTTAATTGGTTAATCAGTGAATTGGTTAATTGGTAGTTGGACATCCGCTACTCCTTGTTAGGAAAGAGTTTACGAACTAAATTTTGACGTGAACTACTGTTCTATCGTGCGGTTTCCTCCGCGTTCCGTGTGTTATGCTAACACACAGAGGTATTATATCAGATAAGGCCGATTTATCAATAAAAAATAAAAAAATGAAAGTATGTTATTGACCGGCTCCGGTTCATAGGATTAACACGGATTTATTTAACTGCGGAGGATGCAGAGAATATTAACCACCTATGAATAGCCCGAAAGAAATACTTGTAATTACAGCAGGTTTTTGTATAGTTACGGCGGCAACTTGAGGGGAAAAAGCAACCGCAGACTATACCAGCCGGTCTTTTGATTTGTATTGATAAAGGAGCATATATGGCTGATTGTGAATGCCTAAATGATTGCCATTACTTTAAG
>CAYNDE010000026.1:0-15481 GCA_964395535.1 uncultured Pirellulales bacterium | reverse complement strand
AATACAAAAAGAGGCGTAAATATAAAAAGTATGTTATTATGAAAAAAGATGGTAAACCTGCTCATGAAATTTATCTCGCTGCAAAAACAGATAAACTTGATTCTGTTCAGCGCCTAGATGTGCTACTATCAGTTTGTGGTTTATCACTTACTGAGGCAAAAGAAGTGATGGTCTGTACGGATACGGACGCCGAGTCATTGAGTGAATATCAGGAGAAACGCATTCTTCCTTTATTAAGAAAAGCTCTTGAACATGAAGATCAAGATTCGAATCTAAACGGAACAGCACCAACCGAACAATAAATTATTTTCCCTTCAGCAGAATATTATCCGATAAGCTTGAAAGGATTTACTATGCAAAGGATTTCAAGAGACAAATTACCGTCTATAAATACGATTTGCACGGAAGGGTAATAGAGACGCGGCGGTTCTCCGACGTCGAGATATTTATAGAAGATGTGCAAAATATTTATAAAGAAGTGGTCGGCAAAAAAACTAACGATTGGGCAAAAGTTGGATTATTGTTATAATTGTTTAAAATATTAGCGCAAGTCAATTATAGGAATCGAATTTATGATTCTTGATTCACTCTGGAAATATAGTGAAGAAAAATTTGAGCGGAGCGAACCATTTGAACCTGTATTAAAACTCATCTGCGATTTCCCTTCGGTAGATGAGGAATATAAAGAATGCCTTTTAAGAGGCGAGATGTATGCTTTTAGTAAGTCGCTGCGAATATTTGGCTTGACGAATGAAAACGAAGCCAGAAACATACTAAAATGGAATAATCCCGAAACCTGGAAGTCGTGGTATAAAGGTTTTTTCACTGATGTATGGTCTTTTGCAGAAGATGTGTTTGGCTTTCAATATCTCTTTGACCGGAACGGAGTTGTTCAGCTTAATATAGAAACTGGAGAACTCAAACCATTATGCAAAACCTTTAGTGAATGGATACATCTTATTCTAGAAGAAACAGAATTTTATACCGGTTATCCGATTGCTCAAAAATGGAATGAAACTCATCCCGATGAGATTATAACAGGCAAATTTTATTTATGTCCAGTTATTCCGTTTGTATGTGGGGGTAATTATGATATGGAAAATTTATTTCGTTTCGATGTATTGAAGTGCTTATCTTTAAAAGCTGACATTGCCCGGCAGATCAAAGATTTACCGGATGGAACACAAATAAAATTCACTTTTGTAGACTAGAATCTTTTTATTGGGTTTTGTTTTTTTTGATGATGGCGTCAGCCATCTGGCTTGTACCGACAGCGGTTGGGTCATCTCTGTTCTCTTTTAAATCATAGGTTACGTTTTTGCCCTCGGCAATCACAGCAGCTACCGCCATTTCAAGCTTGTCGGCTTCTTTTAGGTTGCCGATGTGTCTTAGCAGCATTACGCCGCTTAATATCAGTGCCGTAGGGTTAACTTTGTTGAGGCCTTTATACTTTGGTGCGCTGCCGTGTGTTGCCTCGAAGATGGCGCCGGACTCGCCGATATTTGCGCCCGGTGCAACGCCAAGGCCGCCGACCAGGCCGGCACAAAGGTCACTTAGTATGTCGCCGTACAGGTTCGGCAGGACGAGGACGTCGTAAAGCTCAGGCTTTTGTATGAGCTGCATACACATATTGTCAACGATTCGGTCTTCAAATTCGATATCGCTGTATTGTTTGGCGACTTCGCGGCTGACATCCAGAAACAGGCCGTCAGAGTATTTCATAATGTTTGCCTTATGGACGCTTGTAACTTTTTTGCGGCTGTACTTTCTGGCATATTCGAAAGCGAACTTTACAATTCTTCTGGATGCAAAAACTGAGATTGGTTTTATGGTAATGCCTGAGTCTTGTCTGATTTTTTTGTCGCTGTGGGAATTTATCCAGTTGATGATTTCAGCGGTGTTGTCCTTTCCTTTTTCAAATTCTACGCCTGCATAGCAGTCCTCAGTGTTTTCCCGCACGACCACGAGGTCAATATCGGTGTATTTGCTGCGTACGCCGGGGTAGCTTTTACAGGGTCGAAGGCAGGCGTATAAATCAAACATCTGGCGGAGATGGACATTCAGGCTTCTGTATCCAGTGCCGACGGGTGTTGTGATGGGGGCTTTGAGTGCGATACGGTTTTTTTTTATAGAATCGAGAGTTCGCTGCGGCAGGGGTGTACCTTCCTTTTTCATTACATCGGTACCGGCATCGACTATGTCCCATTTAATGTCGGCGCCCGTTGCATCGATACATCTTTTTGCAGCTTCCGCCAGTTCCGGGCCTACGCCATCGCCTGTAATCAATGTTACATCGGTCATTTTTTATATCCTCAAAGAATCAGCCTGCAAATTTGAAGCGATAATACTAACTGTTATAGCCGAATATGTCAAATCGGGAATTTTAGAAGGCAAAAATTTTCGGTTTATATCCTGTTCGTGTCGGCTTATAATTTTTAAAAGGACCAGAGGAGCTCGAATGTTAAATAACTATTCTTACGACAAGTTCGGCGTGCAGGTAAGGCGGCTGGCTGAAATGTTAAATCCCTGCAGGATTTGTCCTCGAATGTGCATGGTGAACCGCTTGCAGGGGCAGATTGGTTTTTGCGGCGTTGCGGATAAACCTTTAGTCAGCTCTGTCGGTCCCCATTTTGGTGAGGAATCGGTTTTAGTAGGTGTCGGCGGGTCAGGAACGATATTTTTCGCAGGGTGCAACTTAGGCTGTATCTTCTGTCAGAATTATGACATCAGCCACTTAAGGCGTGGAAATATTGTTTCAATTGAGCAATTAGCAGAGTTTATGACCGGGTTGCAAGCAAGAGGATGCAGTAATATAAATCTTGTTACACCGACGCATTTGGTTGTGCCGATTGCGGAAGCAATCGAAATCGCAAAACAAAAGGGGCTGAAATTACCTATTGTTTATAATACCGGCGGCTATGATTCGGTTGAAACTTTGAAGCTGCTCGATGGAATGATTGATATTTATATGCCCGATATGAAGTATTCTGAACCGGAGGTTGCAGAGCAGCTCTCGAATGCGGCTGATTATCCGGAAGTTAATTTTGCGGCGGTTAAAGAGATGCACCGGCAGGTCGGTGACTTAAAGATAGAGGATGGCTTGGCGGTGAAAGGGCTTCTTGTGAGACATCTTGTGCTGCCGAATAATCTCGCAGGGAGTTTTAAGATAATCGATTTTCTCTCTGAAAGTATCAGCAGAGATACTGCGATTAATGTTATGGGTCAGTATCGGCCTTGCTATGAGGCTTCAAAATATCCGAAAATCAGCCGCAGACCGATATTAGATGAAATTGAAACTGTTCGTCAATATGCACTGAAAAAGAGCTTACGTTTAATCGATTGAAATAAAAAAAGGCTGCGAGTAAAACCCACAGCCTTTTAAGTCTGATTTAGTTTTGCCCTGTTCAGTCGGTGCCGTCGAGCCAGTGGCTGGCAAATATCGCCAGGTCGGCGAAATCAACTTTGCCGTCGCCGTTCAAATCTGCCGTTCTCAAACCGGGTATGCAAATCGTTTCAACAATAACCTTGTCAACAAGGATTTCGCCTGTAATGGTAATCTCCTCGTATTCAGGATTTGGTCTGAGAATGAATGTGTGTGTGCTTAGCATCCAGTTGCCGTCTCCAAAGCTTTCAAGGGTACAATCCGGATACTTTGCCGATGGCAGAGCAACAGGCCCACTGGTTTCAGTAACGAGTGGCGTAAACTCAGGATTAGTCGGAATCTCCGAAGCCCAAACAATCTGAATCCAGATGAGCTTGAGAGATTCGGGTCCCGAGTCTGCTCTGTCGGGAATTCGGATTCTTATTGTGCCGGATAAAAACCAGACGCCTTCTCTGCCGTACAAAGAAGAGTACCATTCGTGACCAATAACGGTTAGTTCAGGGTCGCCGTAAGGATTATCATTCTGGTCGGCCGGTGGATTCGTATCAGATGTCAGGAATTCCCATCTCTGATAAGTAGCCTCGGTGCCTCTCCAGGGAGCGGGATTGTCAACTTCAGTGTGGAAGGTTCCTGCTTGGCCCGCACTACCCGGCCAGCTTCCGCTTCCGCCTGCACCGCCGCTATAAGAAATCGTGGCGCCAGCAGTATCGCTTGAGCAGCAGGAGAACAATTTGACTCTTCCTCCTGCACCGCCACCGCCGCCCCAGTTTCCACCGCTATTACCACCCCGCCCGCCGTTTACGGACAGAGTTCCTGAAATTGATATGTCGGTAGCAGTAATTAAAATACCGCCACCGCTTCCACCGCCGGCTCCCCACATACAATCATCACCCTGCATTCCATTAGCAGTCAGAGCTCCGGCAATATCGACTGAAGAGCCGCTAAGGCTAATCATTCCGCCGCCCGCGCCTCCGGCATAACCGCCACTGCCTCCGTTCCAGCCTTCAGAACCGCCGGAACCTTTTTCAATATCATTTCCATCGGCTGTGCCATAAGCAGGCCCACCTATTCCGCTGTGGCCGCTGTTTCCACCGTTACCGCCGTAACCTGCGCCGGCACCATTGCCAAATGGCGTTCCCGTGCCGGGGCCTTCGTTCTGCCTGTAGCCCTTTCCGTTGGCGTTAATGAGACCGCTGACAGTAATTTCGGGTGCCTCAAGCTCAACCGTTCCTGTTGTGCCGCTTCCGTTGTAAGCATTTACTTCAAGAGTACCGTCTATCTGGACAAGAATATTGTACGAATGACTTCCATCGAGATTGTACGTTAGTCCAAATGGTATGATAAGGTAATCATCGTTATCGACAATTATTTGTTCAGTGTAGTATGTTCCAGCTTCTCCTGCAGCGCCGTTGGCAGGCCAACCCCCGATGCCTCCGGCACCACCGCTATATGTAATAGTTGCACCTCCGGTATTGAGTGATAATGCGTAAAATATTTTTATTCTTCCGCCTCCGCCGCCACCGCCGCCTCTTCGTTCTACACTGTTGCCGCCTCTGCCGCCATTGGCAGAGAGCGTTCCGGAAATCGTGGCGCTTGTCGTATCGATCAATATTCCGCCACCGGCGCCGCCACCGCCGCCGTCTCCCCACTCCGTGACATCCGAACCCTGATTACCATTAAATATAATCGAGCCGCTAATGGTCAAGGTATCGGCGAACAAACTCACCGACGCTCCGCCCGGTCCTCCTACGCCAAGGGTCTGATTGGCACCACCCGAACCCATCTGGATGTCAGAGCCGTCAGCCGTGCCGTAGGCCGTGCCGCCGGGATTTCCCCAGCCGCTTGCACCGCCATTGCCGCCGTAGGCACCGCCGCCACCCGGGTAAGTGTCGATGGCGCCAGGACCTTCTGCAGTGCGATAACCGCGGCCGTTACCGTTGATAGTACCTGAGACGGCAATCTCAGGCGCAATCAGCTCAAGTGTACCTGTTGTTCCTGAGCCGTTATAGCCGGTGACATACAACGTTCCTTCGATATTAACATACTGATTATATGAGTGTGTGCCGTCGAGTGTGTATTCCTCGCCGAGACCGACATAGAGGATGTCGGCGTCGTCTGTTATCGCCATACTGTTGGCAGCAAGGCAACAAAGAACGGCCATTACTGAAAAAACAATGAATTTTTTCGACATCTTGATACCTCCTCAAAAATTATGAATAGTGTTGAATGTTTGTGGGTTGAACCAAATTTCACATAAGGACTACGCGTACCTTAAAATATAACGCTGCATTATATTCGTTTTGTAATGTAAAAGTCAATAGAATTCTATGAAGATATAGAGGAATTAGGGAATTACGTCGGCAGGTTCGAATTCGGTGTAGTTTTAAGATAAAAGTATTGATTTTTCGGTGAAAAAAGTGCCTGCAACGCAGGCTGTCATCAGGCAGGCTAAAGTTGCCGCTATCAGGGCCCGCAAAGCCACGGCAGCCAAATCTTTCGTTCTTTGACGTACCAGTGCCGAGATGCCGCCGACAAATATAGCCATCGAGGCAAAATGTGCAAAACCGCAAAGGGCGTAGGTTGTGATAACAGCAGAGCGTTTATCGACAACCAGGCCCTGTTCGAGAGCGGTTGCCAAATCCTTATAAGATACGACCTCGGTAACGATTATTCTCTCGCCGATTATACGGGAGATAATCGGAGCATCAGCAGGATGAATGCCGAGGACTAATGTGAAAGGATAAAATACATAGCCCATAAGTGTTTTTAGTGACAAATCAAGCTGCGTTTCAAAAACTGAATTGATGCCTGAACCGAGAGATAACAAAATCATATCGGCAAGAGCAACAAGGCCCAGAACAGCAATCAAAAGGGCAACTATGCCGACAATCATCTTTACGCCTGAGTATGAGCCGTTGATAACTGCTTCGAAAAAGCTGTTATCCTTTTCATAGAAGGGATGAACTTTTATTCCGAGCGTTTCGGGTGTTTCTTTTTCAGGCAGGATAATTTTAGACATAACAACGGCAGCGGGCGCTGAAAGTAAAGAGGCAGAGACCAGATGTCCTGCGATTGTGGGAAATTGATTCTGAAGGCTAATAACATAAAGAGCTAATACGCTCGATGCTACCGTTGCCATACCGGCAGTGAGAATGGTGCAAAGCTCCGAACGTGTCATTTTTGCCAGATACGGTTTGACGGTAAGATTTGACTCAACTCCGACGAAGATATTGCTCGCGGCTACCAGTGATTCTGCGCCGGAGATTTTCATCAGTTTTGTAAAAACGAAAGAGAATCCTTTGAGGATTAAGGGCATAATTTTAAGGTAATACAGAATTGAGATTAGTGCCGAAAAAAAGATAATGGTCGGAAAGGCCTGAAATGCGAGGATGAATCCGATTGACTTTTCACCTTGCTCGTTTGTCTGGCCAGGCGCAAGTGCGAGGGGCCCAAAGACAAATTTCGCACCTGCAGTTGCAGACTCGAGAATTTTTACCACCACGTCGTTTACAGCGAGAAATAGTTTCGAGCCTGCGGGGACAACAAAAATAAAGAATGCGAATGCGAGCTGCAGGCCGACAGCCCAGAGGATAAGCCGAAAATTCATATTTTTTTTGTCACCTGAAATCAGCCAGGCAACGCCGAGCAGGATAAATATGCCTGAAAAGCTGACGAGATTATGAATATCCATAAACAAACCTCGTAGTGCAACTGTAATTTATGATTATCCCTTGAGAAGCTGTGTCAGTGTCTTGGCATTATATACTGCATAAGCATTGTAGTCATTGTTAAAATAAACATAGGTTTTCCTGACCTTTTGTTCTTTAATCCAGTCTGCCCATTTGCCGAGCATCGATTCTGTATAATTGCTTTCGTATCTTCCCGTCGAGCCGTGAAAGCGAATATATATCATATCCCCGGTAACTGCCAGCGGCGTTTTTATTCCCGGCATGTCGTGTACGCAAAAACCGGCGTTATGCTTTTCGAGCAGTTTGTAGGTGTCCTGCGAAAACCAGCTTTCGTGCCTGAACTCGAAAACGGATTTTGTTTTTTCGGGTAGAAGGATTAAAAAGTTTTTTAACTTATCGAGGTCTTTGTGAGAGCTCGGCGGAAGCTGATAAAGAACGGGTCCGAGCTTGTGTTTTAACAAATTGATAATTTCGAAGAATCGCTCAAGCGGCTCAGCCGGCTCATTGAGCTGTTTGATATGGGTAATAAAACGGTTTGCTTTTACAGCATAGAGGAAATTTTTCGGTGCAAGCTTGAACCAGTTCTCGACGGTCTTTGTTCTTGGCAAATTGTAGAAGGTATTGTTTATCTCGACGGTATCGAAATGTTTTGCGTAGTAAGTCAGCCATTTATTCTTCGGCACGTCCTCGGGATAAAAACGCTCTCTCCAGTGGTCATAATACCAGCCTGAAGTACCTATTTTGATATTATAAACTCTCTTGCTCATGATAGATTTGGTGTTTTGAATAAAGTATCCATATACATTAAATATGTTAACGGCTATAATCAAATATACAAGGTCGAACCGAAGAGTACAATCGGCTTTTACTTTTTGTAGAATTTAGTTTTCAAAACATTTGACAAGCTGCGGTAAAAGCTGTTATCTTACGCCTTTTTGAAACAAAGCTGTTTTGGGAGTGTAGCTCAGCTGGTAGAGCAACGGCCTTTTAAGCCGTAGGTCTTGGGTTCGAGTCCCAACACTCTCATTGAAAGTTTTGAGTTCTTGAGCTTTAGTTTTGAGTTAGATGAAGTATCTCATCATATTTGTTAAGCCTTATGGTTTGTGAATTATGCAAGGAATGATTGTCTATGCCCTTTATTCCCAATACCGAAGAGCAGCGCAAACAAATGCTGGCCGATATCGGCCTGACGATGAATGATTTGTTTTCCGACATACCGGCTGATTTGCGATACTCGGATTTCAATCTGCCGGGCGGTCTTTCCGAACAGCAGGTTAGGAACCGGCTTGCTGAAATCGCCGCTAAAAATTCAATCAATCTTACCTGCTTTTTAGGCGGAGGGGTGTATGACCATTTCATACCTGCGGCAGTTTATTCTGTTATTTCCCGCAGTGAATTTTATACGGCCTACACACCGTATCAGCCGGAACTGTCGCAGGGGACGCTGCAGGCAATTTACGAATTCCAGTCGATGATTTGCAGGCTCACAGATATGGAGGTCTCAAACGCATCGCTCTATGACGGCGGGACTGCCATTTACGAGGCGATGATGATGGCAATGCGCATAACGCGGCGAAATAAAATTATAATTGATGAAACCGTCAATCCCATTTACCGAACAATGTTAAAATCATACAGTATAAATTTGGAAATAGAATTTGTACAAATTCCCTGTCTTGGCGGTCTGGTCAATCGTGAGCAAATACTTGAAAAAATCGACAGCAAAACAGCAGCGGTGATTGTGCAGAATCCAAACTTTTTCGGCTGTATCGATGATTTCAGTGACATTGCCCAGGCTGCTCATAAAACAGGTGCACTGCTGATTATGTCCTGCTATCCGATTTCGCTGGGAATATTAAAAACGCCGGGTTCGATGGGAGCCGATATTGTCGTCGGAGAGGGACAAAGCCTCGGTATGCCGATGAATTTCGGCGGCCCTTACCTGGGATTTATGGCGACGCGAATGAAGTATGTGCGAAAGATGCCCGGCAGAATCTCTGGCCAGACGGTTGATAGAGAAGGCAGGCGTGCGTTTGTTCTGACGCTTCAGGCGAGAGAGCAGCACATTCGAAGGGACAAAGCCACCTCGAATATATGCTCGAACGAGGCCTTGTGCGCATTGACAGCCCTGGTCTATTTATCGCTGCTGGGCAAAGAAGGCCTGAAAAAAACTGCGCAGCTCTGTGCCGATAAGGCCAGCTATGCATATCAGCGTTTAACTGCTATACGGGGGGTAAAGGCTCGTTTTGAATCGAAGTGGTTTTTCAACGAATTTGTGATTGATTTGCCCTGTGAGGCTGATGAGGTGATAAATAAACTGGTGGAAAAAGGATTCGCAGCAGGTTTTCCTCTTGGCAGATATTACAGCGGTATGGAGAATTCACTGCTTGTTTGTGTCACCGAGAAACGGACAAAGCAGCAAATCGATATGTTTGCGGAAGCGCTGGAAAGTATTTTATGAAGCTGATTTTTCAAAAGTCTGTGGCAGGCAGAGAGGGCGTTCGCATTATTCCCAGCGATGTGCCGACAACGATAAATATTAGAAGTAGTTTGCTGCGTGAGAAGGTGGCAGAGCTGCCAGAGCTAAGTGAGATTGATGTAATAAGGCATTTTACAGAGTTGTCACGCAGAAATTTCGGTGTCGATACAAACTTTTATCCGCTCGGTTCTTGCACTATGAAATATAATCCTAAGGTATCGGAGCGTATCGCTTCATACCCGGCCTTTACGCATATTCATCCGTTATTGCCGCAGCTACGGCAGGGTAGTCTGCTAACTCAGGGAGCACTGCAGGTGCTCTATGAAACTGATATTCTGCTTCGTGAGATTACAGGGATGGCCGGCTTTACTATGCAGCCGATGGCAGGGGCACACGGTGAATTGACCGGTATTATGATTATGGCTGCGTATCATAAAGACAAGGGTAATAAAAAGACGACAGTGCTGATCCCCGACAGCGGTCACGGTACAAACCCTGCTTCGGCTGCGATTGCAGGTTTCAGGGTCAAATCAATCCCGACCGATGATAAAGGGGTGATGTGTCTCGAATCTTTCAAAAAGGCAATAGATAATGACGTTGCGGGGCTTATGCTTACCTGCCCGAATACGCTTGGCATTTTTAATCCCGATATAAAACAGATTTGCGATTTAATCCACAGCGTCGATGGTATAGCTTATTATGATGGCGCGAATATGAATGCGATAATCGGCAAGGCCAGGCCGGGCGACTTCGGTTTTGACATCGTCCATCTTAATCTGCATAAGACGTTCGCCACCCCGCACGGCGGAGGCGGACCCGGCGCCGGGCCGGTAGGAGTTACTGAAAGGCTGCTCGATTTTCTGCCCATTTCAATTGTTGTAAAAAGCGGTGTCGGAACCTATGCACTTGAATATAACAGGCCGAAATCGATAGGCTATATCGCACCTTTTTATGGAAACTTCGCTGTGGTCTTAAAGGCTTATGTATATATGCTGATGCAGGGTAGCCGGGGCCTTGCAAGAGTTGCAGAAAATGCAGTTCTTAATGCCAATTATATAAGAGAAAAGTTAAAACCGTATTACGATATCGCTTTCGACTGTATATGCAAGCACGAATGCGTTTTCAAGCCTACGAAGAAGATGCTTGATAATGGTGTACATACGGTTGATATTGCAAAGGCCCTTATTGACCGGGGTTTTCATCCGCCGACTATATATTTTCCAATAATAGTCAATGAGGCAATAATGATTGAGCCGACCGAAACCGAAGGCAAAGAGACGCTCGATGCATTTATTGATGCTATGATTGAGATTGCTAAGTTGGCCGAGACTGAGCCGGAAAAGGTAAAAGCGGCGCCGGTAACAACGCCTGTCAGCAGGCCCGACGAGACAGCCGCTGCAAAACAGCTAAATATCGCCTGCCTATAATCTTCCTTAATATATGATAACATAGTTAAACGAAGATTGATTTTGGGGCCCAAAAGAGTTAAAATAAAATATATTTAAAGAAAAAACCGTGTTTTTTTCTAAGGAGTTTCTAAGTGGGGAATGGATACTGGCAGAAAATTTTACGGGTTGATTTAACGAATAAACAATCGAATGTCATTGGATTAGAGGAGAATGTACTGAAAAAATTCATCGGTGGCGCGGGTCTCGGTGCCTGGATTCTTCAGAAAGAATTAACCGGCAAAACGAATGCGTATGACCCGAAGAACCTTCTTATCTTTGCGACCGGGCCTTTTCAGGGGCCGGCTATTGCCGGTGGAGCTAAATTCAGCATCATAAGCAATTCACCAATAACAGGAACCTTCGCCGATACCGCAGGAGGAGCGGACTGGGGGCCGAATTTCAAAGACTGCGGTTACGATGCACTGGTTATCAAAGGCAAAGCAGATAAGCCGGTTTATATCTATATAAATGATGACAACGTTGAGATAAAAGATGCGTCAAAGATTTGGGGCAAAGATACTTACCAAGCCGATGATGCAATAAAAGCCGAGCTTGGCGATAAAAAAGCTGCCGTCGCGTGTATAGGGCCGGCAGGGGAGCGCAAGGTTGCTATTGCCTGCGTGGCTATGGACAAGCACAGCTTTGCAGGCAGAGGCGGGCTCGGCGCTGTTATGGGCGGCAAAAACTTAAAAGCTGTTGCAGTTAAGGGCACAACGACAGTGCCGGTTGCCGACAGCGATAAAACGAAGCAGCTTATAAAAGAGTACCGGCTTTTAATACATAAAAACGTAAAAGAGAACAAATTTAGAGAGCACGGCACGCCGGTTCTTTGCGAAACAGCGGAAGGTCTCGGCGATATGCCGATTAAGTACTGGGATGGTGACGTCTGGCCGGAAGGCGCAAAAACACTTGGTGCGCCGAACTATACAAAGATTCTGAATGCGAAACCCTGGCCCTGCAGCTACTGTCCCATTGGATGTCACCGTAAAATAAAAATTACCGAGCCTGCCGAATGCGTCTATGAGGGTGTGGGGCCTGAGTATGAAACACTCGGTATGATGGGCACTAATCTTATGATTAGCGACCCGAAGGTAGTCGCGATGGGCAATGACATAGCGAACCGTCTCGGCGTGGATACCATTTCACTTGGGGCTATGGTCGGCTTTGCTATGGATTGCTACGAGCAGGAACTCATCACAAAAAAAGATACCAGCGGGATGGAGATAAAGTTTGGTGATACAGAAGTTTTTCTCAAATTATGCGAGCTTATCGGTAATAATGAAGGTTTCGGAGCACTTTTTGCGGAGGGTACTCTGAAGGCTGCTGAAAAGATTGGCCCGAAAGCTGTCGAAAGAGTAGTCCACTGCAAGGGACTCGATTTTCCGGCTCATGATGCACGCTCCTGTATTTCGCTTGCGCCGACATACGCGACAGGGACACGCGGAGCCTGTCACTTCAGGGGTCCCTGCGAAGATGTCGAGATGGGCGGTTTCTTTATGCCTGAAGTAGGAGTGAACCAGGGCTGTGTAAAATTTTTTGAAAGGGAAAACCAGAGTCTTGTCGCTGTTAAATGCCAGGACCTTGGCGGCCTGGTCAATTCGCTTGTCCTTTGTATGTTTATGGTCGATGGCGGGAGCTGGTCACTGACCGATTTGGCGAAGCTGTTTAATGCGATTACCGGCTGGGACTATTCTGTTAAAGATTTAATGCTGGCAGGAGAACGTATCTTTAATCTCCAGAGACTTTTGAATATTCGCGATGGATATAATGGTAAGACAGACCAGATACCTAAAAAGATGTATAACTCTGCAAAGGCTGGTTTCCGGGCAGGTAAAGTTATTCCATTTAAGGAGTTGATGGAAGATTATTACGAACTGCGGGGCTGGGGACTTAATGGCGAACCTACCAGGCAAACTCTTGCTCGCCTGGCATTAGCCTGATTGGAGATTTGTGTTTATGAAGGTGAATGTTAAGCTGATGTCGATTTTCGCCGAATATTCAAAAGAGGGCGATGACGGCAAGACAGAGATAAAAGAAGGAGTCACAGTCTTGGACGTTGTCAAAGAGCTGGGCCTGCCTGAAAAACAGGTCAGGCTAATCGCTGTTAACGGCAGGCAAAGTGATATCAACACGGTATTGTCAGAGGATGATACTGTTTTTATCTTTCCACCTGCAGCGGGCGGAGGATGATAATTTTTTAATTACTTCTGAAAGGAGAAAGTGATGAATGCAAAAAAAACTTTTTACGCTGCAATTATTGCTACTTTTTTGTTAGGCCTTTACCTCCCAAGAACATCGGCAATTACCCGTGAAGACTACAGAGAAGCTGACAGACTACGAAGGAAATTTCGAGGTCTTGTTTATAAGGAGTCCATCGATCCGAATTGGATAGGTGATGAACCGAAATTCTGGTACAGAAATGAGCTGCGGGATGATACGAAAGAATTTATCCTGGTTGATGCCGAAAAAGGTATAAAGCAAAAAGCCTTTGACCACGCCAGGCTGGCAAAGGCGATAACAGAGCAAACCGGAACTGAATATACAGCAGAGAAGCTGCCTTTCTATTCGATTAAGTTCGTCGATGATGCAAATGCGATGGAGTTCCAGGTTGGTGATACCATCTGGAAGATAAATTTGTCTTCATACGAATTGGGGAAAATCAAAACAGGTGTACCCGAAGAAAGAAGACCTGAGCGGAGAGGAAGATGGCGAGGCCGAAGAGGGGAATTTGGAGGGCAAGGGCAACGGCCTGACCCAAATGAAGGCATTAAGTCGCCTGATGAGCAATGGGAGGCTTTTGTTAAAGATTATGATTTATATATGCGTTCAACGCTGACTGATGAGATTTATCGACTAACAAATGACGGTAATCCGGATTATAACTATTCACATCGCGTTTTGTGGTCGCCCGATTCGAAAAAGCTTATAACTAATATTGTCAAGCCGAAACCCAAATGGATAGTGCATTATGTGCAGTCGTCGCCGCCGGACCAGGTTCAGCCGAAATACGAACAAATGGAATACGAAAAGCCCGGCGATGCGATTACTATCAGCAAGCCCTGCCTTTTCCATATCGATGGGAAAAAACAGATAAAAATTGATGATAAGTTTTTCCCGAATCCATTTTACCAGACAGAAGACTGGCACTGGACGCCGGATAGTAAAAGTTTTTATTTTTATTATAACCAAAGGGGACATCAGTTAGTCAGGGTAATAAAGGTCGATGCCGAGACAGGCCAAACAACAGTTATAATCGATGAGCCAAGTGATACGTTTGTCGATTACGCGCACAAGAAGTATCTTGAGTATCTGGACGATACGAATGAAATTATTTGGGCAACGGAGCGTGACGGCTGGAACCATTTGTATCTGTACGATATGCAGACCGGTGATGTTAAAAACCAGATAACAAAAGGCGACTGGCTGTGGCGCAGAGTCGAGCAGCTTGATGATGAGAACCGGCAGATATGGTTTTCTGCCAGCGGTTATTATGATAGTCAGGACCCGTACTTTATGCATTATTTAAGGATAAACTTTGACGGGACGGGGCTGGTTGAGCTGACAGAAGGTAACGGCACGCACTCTATCCGGTATTCTCCCGACAGAAAATATTATGTTGATACGTATTCACGCGTCGATATGCCGCCGATTCACGAGCTGAGAAAATCCTGTGACGGCTCGCTTATTATGGAGCTTGAGAAGGCGGATGCCAACGATTTATTTGCTGCAGGTTTTCAAACGCCTGAGCCGTTTGTGGCGATGAGCCGTGATGACAGGTTTGAGATATGGGGCGTGATTTATAGGCCTGCAAGTTTTGATCCTAATAAAAGTTATCCTGTTATAGAAGATATTTACGCAGGCCCGCAGGGCTCGTTTGTGCCAAAAAGATGGAGTGATTTCTACGGTCAGATGTCTCTGGCTGAACTTGGCTTTATTATTGTACAGATTGACGGCATGGGGACAAGCAATCGCTGCAGGGATTTTCATCATTTCTGCTGGCACAATCTCGGCGATGCAGGGCTGCCGGACAGAATCAAATGGATGAAAAAGGCCGCTGAAAAATACCCCTTTATGGATATCAGCAGGGTGGGCGTTTACGGCACAAGCGCAGGCGCGCAGAGCGCTACGGGCGCAGTGTTGTTCCATCCCGAATTCTATAAAGTTGCCGTCTCTTCCTGCGGCTGTCACGATAACCGTGTGGATAAGCTCTGGTGGAATGAGCTTTGGATGGGCTATCCGGTCGGACCGCATTATGAAGAGCAGTCGAATGTCACTAATGCGGACAAGCTGCAGGGTAAATTGATGCTGATTGTCGGCGAAATGGATAAAAATGTCGACCCCTCTTCAACTATGCAGGTTGTTAATGCCCTTATAAAGGCTAATAAGGAATTTGAACTGATTGTTGTCCCTGGAATGGGACATTCAAACGGCGGCCGTTTCGGAGAAAGAAAAAGACGGGATTTCTTTGTCAGACATCTTTTGG
>CAYNDE010000025.1:8438-15661 GCA_964395535.1 uncultured Pirellulales bacterium | reverse complement strand
TTGCCGACGCCTGCGAAATCCAGCTCTCTTACGCAATCGGTGTCGCTGAGCCGGTTTCTGTCCTTATTGATACCGAAAGGACTGCGAAGGTAAGCGAGAAGAAGATAAGCAGGCTCGTCAGGGAATTTTTCCCGCTCACGCCGAGGGCTATGATTGATTATTTGAAGCTGGATAGACCCATTTATTTTGACACTGCTCACGGCGGCCATTTCGGCCGAAACCTCCCGAACTTCACCTGGGAAAAAACCGACATCGCCCCCAAACTCCGTAAAAGCGTTTAGCGTCGCCGCAGGCGGACACGGATTTATTTTTACAATATCTTTGCATACTGATAATAAATCAAATCCATTATTGTTTTAACTTTTCTGTCTGGCATTTCTTAATTCACTAAAAAGTTTAAGATACAATTTATCCGACAATGCAAATATCGAAGATTATAGTAAAACTATTGACTATTTAGCTTTTCATCAATTAGGCATATAGCCCTAATAGCATTTCCTAAATCCCTTGTTCTATCACACAACAAGACTTTATTAACTAACTCATCAAGGTCGTTCTTATTTGAGTTTCTTGCTAAAGCAATCGCGGCTAAATAGCTAATCCAGTTATAATTATGCCAAAGTATTTTTTTAAGAATCTTTTTTTCTTTACGGGAAGCAATTTTGCAGAATGCACATGCCACAATTCTTCTTATTAATGGAAGATTTTCAAAATTTTTTGCTGGTATAGCATCTTCAGGTCTTCTCTCTCCAAAATATTCCCAGAATTCCGAGGAATTTATTATCTTCTTTAATCTACTTAGCGATTTTCTGTCACAAAGCGACCCGATATTACTCGCGATTTTAACATGATTCCAAAACTCGATTTTTTTGGGATAGTTTAAAAATAAATCTAAAAGATAATTGAATTCCCTTCGTCTGCCATATTTACTTATAGCTAACACAATTTGTCTAGTAAAGTTATCTAAGTTTTCCTTTGGTAAATATTTTTTTAGAAATGGAATGTCTTTTTTCACTGATATCCTCAGCAATGTGTTACATAATAGACCTTTTGGTATTCCCCTAATATAGAAAAGATTATCGTAATATGAGCCTAAGCTTTTCCTTGTAATAGCATTCAAAGCAGCAAATTTTATGATGCTTTCCCTGCTTCTCAAAAACTTTAAGGCTAAGATATTTTCTTTTGATCTTGAAACAATCCGTGTTATCGCATACCAACAGGCATATCTTATTTTTCCATTTCTTCTTCTTTTTTTAAGCCAATCTTTGATTAGTTGAATATCCTGATTATTTCCTGTTTCTCCTAAAGAATATATTGCTATAGCTTGGGATACTTTATCATCAATATTTTCAAAATTTCTATAATAATTAATTTTTGTTTTTTTAGCAGCTCTGCAGATTAACATTTCAAATAGATATCTTAATCGAACAGATCCACTGAATACTAAATTGCGGAGAATTGGGTCTTTATCACTATTTATTATTCTACATAAAGCTTCTGCAGAAGCGTCTGATACCTCTTCTGCTTTACTCTTATACAACATTATAAGAAGATCTACATCTTCAGACTTTGAAAACTGTTTTATGTATTTTCCTAATTCAACTTTCAATTCGTAATATTTGAAGTTTTCCAAGATCTGTTTTAGTATGAAAAATTTATTCTCTTTTATCAAATAACGCATAGCGTTCATTCTGATTGTTTCATCATGTACACTCAAATTATCCTCTGCCCACTTTTTTACAATTTTTTTATCGTAGTTTCGCAACCAATAAAATACAGGTCCTTTTTCAGCCAGATAATTGATGAATAAGAAATGCACCTCTTCAAAACCGCAATCAATGTCCTCCTTGTAACGATATATATTTAAGTGCTCGGTTTCGCTTAATAAGCTACCGGTAGTATCATAAGCTTCTGTCTTTCCTTTAAGTAGTCCGGCAAAACGTCTTTGTTCTATATTTCTCAAAAACTTCTGTTGTGTAGTTTTATCTTCAGTAACTTTTAAACAAGTAATAAGATAGGTTCCTATGACAGAGTAAGCTATATTTTCTAATCGTTGCAAATCGTAAGAATGTGATTCGTGAACTCCCTTATGCCTCGTAACAAAAGCTAATCTTAAGATAGCCTGTTTGCAATCCTGTCTCTTCCAAAAATCTGTGTCTGAACGTTTTAAATTAGCTGATGAAATCTTTAGTTCAGTTAAGATATTTGAGAAATCCGATGTATGCCACAAAAGAACTGTATTGTCACCAGATTGAAATGTTCTATCTGGATAAAGGACAAAAACGAGTTTTTTTAAGAAAGGATCTAAAAGACTAGCAAGCCTTTCTATACTATTGCAAAATGCCCCCACTTGATTCCTCGGCATATTTAAATAATTAGTAAATGCCGAATTAAATCTAATGTCTAAATCTTGAAGTCTTTCTTCATCGACTTTCCTTTCTAAAATATATTCTAATAGTTCTAATGCAAACTCTAACTTATCCTCATTAATTTCTTCTTTTTTTTCTTCATTGAAAGGATTTTTTAGAATTAAATAAAATCTCTTACAAAATTCTTTGAATTCCTTATTTGCCAAAAAGACATCTCCTTCGCTAGTTTTACACAATGGAAATAGAAAATACTGTAGTTCTTCATTTTATTTTTTAAATATTTTGCCACATGACTACTAACAACCTATATTATTACCAACCTATATCCTATTTCAACAGCAAAATTTCCCGTTAATCCTTTCATCTTGTCTAAAATTATATCCTTTCCCGACAAACCCGCAACTCTTTATTTTTAAAGCTGCTTCTTCGTGTCCTTTCTTGTCCATTCGTGGCTAATTTTTTCTTATGACTTGTGCTCTTGTGACTTTTGACTTATTTCTTTGTGTCTTTGAGCCTTCGTGGTTTATTAAAATCCGTGAAATCCGTGTAATCCGTGGTTGAAAAATTATTATTTTTTTATTGATAAATCGGCCTCAATTTGTATAATTTCATCGTGTGTTAGCAAACACACGTTTGCGGAGAACCGCACGATAGGCCCGTTTACCCTGAGCAACGTCGAAGGGTCGGCCAACGTTAGTTTAACCATATTTATAATAAGGATTTATAAATGTCTAACAATTTACAAATCCTGAATTCAACATCCTTAAGCCCCGCCACTTGTTGGCGGGGTCTTTTCTCACGAAATTGCCAAATACATTTACTATCCTGTAAATCCCGTCGAAACAGAGCGCGCAAATATAACAAAAATATGCAAAACAAAGCCAATTTTAAAATCGCACTAATTTGTATAAGTCCCTCTATTACAAATACTTATGGCAATTTAATTGCCTTTTCACGCCCCAAAAACAAAGCCAAACAAAGCCAATTCAAACCCAATTTTAGCTCAAAATTGGGTTTGTTTTTCCCAATATTGGCTTTGATTCGGAATGTAATTTACGCTTTTGCGAAACCGGCAATCTGGGAGGTGTTATTAAGCCTTATGTCCACAATACGACGCACACCAGCATTCTGCAGGTATGTAAAGAATTCTTCAGCAGTCTTCTTGGTAAAGCCAATAGTGAAGAGCTTCATGCTTGTACGGGCACTTTCTTATATGCTATTTTTTCTGCCTGTAAATCGTACGCTTTCTCAATCAGGCCAGACGTCGAGGTCAGGTCTCCAAATAGCTCTGGTTGAAGTTTGTGAAGGTTAATGAGCCTTTTCTCTGACATCTCCTGTCGTTCTTCTGTACCATCTGCTAAGATGTGAATTATCTTCAAGTCCGGACAGAGCCTTTTCAATTCGCGACATATAAGTATCGTTCTGTGGCATGTTATGGGGTCGGATTCCGAACACATAAGGGCAATTCTGTAATGTTCAATTCCCTGAAAGACTCTCTCTAATCCACGCTGGAAGGTCGGTAAATTGGCGATTCGTTCGTACTTTGCCTGACCGTCAATGTAGCAATCATCTTCAGTTCGTTGTGCACCTAATTCCCTGCCCAGGAATATGTAGTCAATGTCGGCATTTCTCAAGGCACTTTCGAGCACATCCTTGTTAAAATGAGGTGAGTATTTGCTGTAGGGACTTGAGCGGACATCGGCAATGGTGGAAAGCTGATGTGATAAAAGTAACTCGATGAAATGGTCAAGAGAGTAATTTGAGTGCCCTATGGTGAATAGTTCTTTCATTCCAATAAACTTTTTTTCTACTCTTTTTACCCCATTCACGCCTAACATAATAATATCCAACATTCTGACAGGTGTTTTAACTTACATAGAATAAAATAACAGAAAAGAAAGAAAAAAGCAAAGAAAATCCACGACAATCTGCGGATAAAAAACATACAGGAATCGAGTATCCAGCCCGTCTAAAACCGGGTCTTCGACATCGAGCATCAAGCATACGCATCACAAACTTCGCGAGGACCACTTGCTAAGAACCTACTCTTTGATAGTCAATTGTACCGGCTGGAGTTTTTTAAGGGCTGTAAGCTGGTTCTGGCCCAGCTTTGCATCTATCAAGACATAGCCATCGTGATATTGTTGCTCGAGGATAACAGCGTTAGCCCGCAGGAAGCTTTGGATTTTTCCATCGGCCTGGCTGCTCTTTACCTGGATAAGGACCTGCCGGCCCCTGAACTTTTCAAGGACGATTTCAGTCAGATTCTTAAGGCCGATACCGGTTCTGGCAGAAACGGTAACAGCATCAGGAAACAAGGTCTGCAGCATCTCCAGCCTGCCGATATCGTCGATGATGTCAACTTTGTTAAAAACATCAAGAACAGGCTTGCCGCTGCAGCCAATCTCGTTAAGTACAATCTTTACGGAATCAATCTGCCTTATCACATCAGGATTAGAGACATCGATAATGTGCAGCAGCAGGTCCGCAAGGACAGCTTCCTCAAGGGTGGCCTTAAAAGAAGCGACGAGGTGGTGAGGCAGATTTTTTACGAAGCCGACAGTGTCACTCAAAAGCACTTCAAGGCCGCGTTCGAGTGTCCATCTTTTTGTTCTTGTGTCGAGCGTGGCAAAAAGTCTGTCTTCAACCAAAACGTCGGCATCGGTAATTTTATTGAGCAGTGTGCTTTTACCTGCGTTTGTGTAACCGACGATACATATTTTAAACAGCTCTTTTCTGCCCTGTATTTCCCGCAGCTTCTTTTTATCTATATTTACGAGTTTTTCTTTCAGCTCGGCGATTCTTTTCTTGACGATTCTTCTGTCGATTTCGAGCTGCTTTTCGCCGGTGCCTCTGGTACCTATTCCGCCCACGATGCCTGCGGCCGTTGCGCCGCCGGCACCTGCAACGCTGTCGAGGTGCGACCACATTCTCGTCAGACGCGGATAGGTGTATTCAAGCTGGGCGAGGTCAACCTGCAGCTTGGCCTGCCTTGTTTTGGCGCGGGTGGCGAAGATGTCGAGAATAAGCTCGCTGCGGTCGATGACCTTGACATTCACAATCTCCTCGAGGTCGCGAATCTGTCCCGGCGAGAGGTCATTGTTGAAGATAACGACATCTGCTTTGAATCTTTTTACCCTCTGTGCGAGCTGTGCTGCTTTGCCCGTACCGATATACAGAGCGGGATTTATATGGCGGATTTTCTGCTGGAACCTGTCAACGACAACGGCACCGGCACTTTCCGCAAGAGCGGTCAGCTCAACCAGGTCATCACCGCCGCCATCTTCAGCACGGACAGCAGCAACCAAAATTGCCCGCTCTTTGCTGACCCTCAAAGTTTGTCTGAATTTTTCCAACTGCAAAACCTTATCAATAAAGCCGTAAAAGAATCCTTAGTATTTTACCAAATTTGCGTTTATTACTCAATATTAGGCATTATAATCGTTAAATTCAAGGGAACGGGGAGCAAAAATACAGCTTTACAGGCCAAAAAGTCTATGCATTGAACGGAAAAACGCAGAAAAAAAGGTTTTAGCTTTAAAAAAATATTTTTCTTATTATAATTATAAGTCTTTGTATTTTCGCCGAGAATATGAAGATAAGTTAATTTTAAGTTAAAAAGTATTGTCGTTAGAACAGGGAGAACTTTTTTATATGCTGAAAGTCAAAGCTCGAGCGGGCGAAAGCGTGCAGCAGATGATGAGACGCTTCAAAAAGCTATGCGAAAAGGAAGGCCTGATAAGGGATATTAAGCGAAACAGCTACTACGAGAAGCCTTCCGAGAAAAACCGCAGGCGGATGCGAAAAGCCAAGCGAACCGCCAATTTCGTCTTCGAGAAGTAAATAATAGTTTTTAACAAGTAAATAACGGTCTTAACCGCTTTTTTATAATATTATCAGCCGGGCAGGTTACTAATAAGTAAATTCGCCCGGTTTTATTTTTGGACAGGCCAAAAAACCGCATCACCATTATCTTCCCACATTCCGGTTTTGCCTCCTCTATCAGTGCCTAATACTCCGCCGTCATCAATAAAGTTCAGGCCGATACTATAAAGAATAAAGTCGTTTCCTGTTTTTTTGTAAATAAGCGGCCTGTCACTGAAGGAGTCGATGGGTAAACAATTAAGATAGCCGGCGGCGACAAGTTCATTTAAGTTATCAGGGAAATGTCCTTTATCATTTTTGTAACGGTGGGCGGCGATAATCACGACTGTTGCATAGATTTCAGTTTTAACTCGATGATTCAGCTCAAAGACATGCAAAACAGAAGGAATGAACATTTCGAGAAGGAGATTGCCCTTAATCACTTTTGTTGTTTTATTTTCAATATCAATTTCTTCAGCGCGGAGCTCGACAGGTGATTTTTTCGAGAGCTGCTGGTAATAATTATATATATAATCAACTTGCTGAAATGTTTGTTTTTTGTCAGGATGAGCAAACAAAATACGTAAAGATTCCATTGGAAATGTTAAAGCCTGCTCGGCCAGATACCAAAAATTAACCTCTTCAAAGTGCGTCTCACCCACAGTCGCTATCGTATTGCTTAAATAAATCATTCGAGCAGGATACAAGTGACCTCCAAAAGGACCATCCGTAAAACATCTTTGTATTTCATCGTATAAAGATAACTTTTCGAATTCAAGCTCAACAAAGAAATCTTCGGAGCTTAAAAGCAGTTCTAACTCGTTCTGTAATTCTTCCAAAGCATGTGCATCCGGCTGATGCCGGTTAAGAATTTCGCGAATCGCTTCAACAGACAGATCTTCGATCGCCATGCCGACGAGCTGCTCGACTAAAGAAAAGTCTCCGTTTAAGTGTCTGCCGAGTTTATAACAGGTAATAATATCATCGAAA
>CAYNDE010000025.1:0-8338 GCA_964395535.1 uncultured Pirellulales bacterium | reverse complement strand
AAAGTCTCCGTTTAAGTGTCTGCCGAGTTTATAACAGGTAATAATATCATCGAAAGCCTGATTTAAGTTATTTTTTTCGGCATTTAAGCGAACCCGCAGAATTAAACTTCGAGCTATTCGACGATAACCAGAAAGGTGAGGAACCAGAACCGACAAAAGCTCTTTTTTCTCGTTTGCCTTATACTCAGGCCAGTAATACGGTTTAAGTGAACCCTGAGCCACCAATTCGAATACCTGGTTTTTGGAATTGAGCCAGTCTTCTATATTCTCCTTTTCTTCATCTGTCAGTTCTTCAAAACATTTATTGAATAATTCGGCCATATCTTCAGGTATATCTTTAAACATCTCGGCTGCTTTTATGTAGAAAGGCGCTGCATTCTGACTCTGGTCTGCGGCAGGACGAACGATTCTGTTAAGCTCGGCTAAATAATCGGTTGTAACAACGGGCCTGCCTGAAAGAAACCATACAACATACATAGTAAGTAATACAATAAAAATTCCAAATGCCTGTAAAGCTCTGGCAGTAATTGTCCGCCAGAGCGGTCTGCAGCGTTTCTTCGCCCTTCGCAATAAAATCCCGAGCAGCTTCGGGTCGCCGAAACCATCGACAAGCTCCGAAACCATCCTGCGTTTTTCCTCATCGGTTTTACATTCCCTCAGCTCATCTTCAAAATGCGCTACAAGCTCAGACATTACGTCGGAGCGAACTTTTTTTCTGTATCGCATCTGTCTGATAATCTCCTTTATGAAAGCGAAGGCATTTTCAGGAACCAAAGTCAGGTATTCTGCTAACCGTTTATCAGCTCTTAAGTATATGCGGACCCGAATAACGGCAAGAACACCACCTATAAAAGCCCCAAGAGCAATCATCAAATGGATAATATATTCCTCCGTTAATATTCCAAAGATAATAACTGAAGCGCAATAGCCGATGATTCCTCCAAGAGTGATGCAGGCAATAATTCCGGAATATGCTATCGATTTTTTCATAGTTAATTCAAATCCTTTTTAACCTTTCTATGCAATCAGGCAGGCGACAATGCCCCGCCGAAAACATATCTGAGGCCTTTCTGCAATTGAGCGAGCTGCTCTTTTTGTTTTGACAGCTCCATTTTTCCTTTCGAGGTTATCGAATAGTATCTTCTCTGCCTGCCGGAATCGGAGTTCTGCCAGGAGCCCTTTACAAGCTTTTTGGCCTCGAGGTTGTACAGCAGCGGATATAACGTACCCTGGCCAAGGGTTAGAACATTTTTACTCCTCTTCTTTATGGCTTCGCTCAATTCGTAGCCGTACATCTGGCCTCTCGATAAAATTTCAAGCACAACCACGGGAGCAATACCTTTTAATAACTGACTTTCAAATTTCATAATCGACTCCTTATTCTATGGCTATTATTTCCAAACTTATGCCACGGGCTGGAAGCCCGTGGTACAGTTACTATGTTATACTTATTATGTATTGCATAGTATGCAATGTCAAGTAAAAAATAAAAAAATTGTTAAAAATTTCGTATCCTCCTATGAATAAGCAGGTTAAAGAGGCTAAAAACTGATGCGCTGGAGCCTGTCGTTGAGGTTTTGTCGATTTTCTGAGTCGGGTACGCTCGGTAAAAGAGATCCGCTCAACATTCATTGCGCATAGCTCGACTAAGCCCTTCGACAGTAAGCTCGGTACTACCGAATTGCCCACGGCTTTCGAGACGATTGGCGGGTCCGCCGAAGTCTTGATGCGGAATCCAGAACTTCTAAAAATGGATTCCTGCCCGCCTCTCGGCGAGGCCAAGGGCTTCCACAGGAATGACAATGTAAGTGTTTTCTACACAAGAAATCAAGACTTAAGACTTGACTAAAAACCGTCCTGTTTTACCGGTTTTGTTCTTATGAATAAGCAGTTTAAAGGGTAAAAACCGATTTGCCTTAATCCATACTTGATTCTTACTTGATTTTGCGAATCAAGTTTCCAGAACCAACCGAAGGCCAGCTGGTCTTTACTGGTCCTGTTCTTCGTACTCGAAGACATTTTCAATTTTGGCGTTCAGGGCGTTTGCTATTCTAAAGGCCAGAGCAAGAGACGGTGAATATTTACCCTGTTCAACAGCGATAATCGTCTGCCGAGTGACATCAGCCTTATCAGCCAATTGCTGCTGTGTCATTTCGCCGTTTTCAAAGCGCAGGCGACGAATATTATTTTTCACATTATTCTGTGTCATCTGCAGCCCCCTTAGCATACTGGACCAAAATCGCAACTGAGCATACAATTTTCATTAACAGGCCGCCTCCAATAACCATCAACGGCAGAGTTATCGTAGGCACGGAATTTCTTGGTCCGATGATTAAAAACGACAGAAAAGAGGCTGCAACAAGAACTATCCAGAAGGTCGTATAAGCAATGGATACCGCTCTTTTTATAATAAGGCTGTCACGTTCGTCGCTGATAACTTTGTCGGAGCCCTGTGGTTTTTTAAATAAATAAGATTTAAACTGCAAAATTACCAAAGGTGTTATAAACCAGAATCCATATGTTGAAAACCCTCGAATGTGGATTTCTATTGCGATTGCCGCTGTTGTAATAATAATCGTTGCAGTTATGACGATTAAATTAAGCCATGATAATTTCTGGTATCTGTTCATTGGTTTTCTCCTTTCGCTTCCCGGCCGTATCCAATCAGGATTGCCAACGAATATGTCAGGAAATGCAATATACCTGCACTCATAAATATATTCGGCAGCCATACTACAGATATCGCAGCTTTCGGTCCGAGTATAAAGAATGGTATCATACAAGCCAAACCAACGACGAGATAAGCTGCAATAAAACCAGCCAGTGCCGCCCTTTTGTTAATATACTCATCGCGTTCATCATAAATAACTTCGCCCTTTTCTTTCGGAAAAAGGGTCGGCGACAATCCTGCCAAACCAAATAAACCCATGAATGCAAAACCAAACAAAGCCTTCGGCATACCAACTTTTGTATAAGCAACAGCTACTGTTATAAGGCTGGCAAGCAAACTGATTAAAAACATTATTACAAAACACCATGCTATTTTCTGTATCCGTTTCATAATCCTTGATTCTCCAAAATAATCTTAATTTCTAATATGCAATATACAGCAGACAAAATGTAATATATTTCTTACATATTGTCAAGTAAATTTTACAATTTTTTACAACTTTTCTGATAATTCAGGGGAAATAAAGGCATTCTTAAGGACGTAACATTCTGCTCAGAAGATAGTTACAGCAAAAAACACTACTATGAATTCAAACTGCTTCGCAGAAAACACTTCTATTGTCCTTCCCGCGCAGGCCAGCCCCCGCGCAAGCGGGTATGGGAATCCAATTTTTGAAGGCCTGGATTCCGCATCAAGTGCGAAATGATAGCTTAACAGACTTCCTTTCTACAAAGCAAATTCAATCTTGAAATTTTCCGGGAATTAGTATCACAGGCGATGAAAATGATGTACGGTTGAGGTGCTCGATACGGTTTCTTAAAGACAGCCTACAGTACCCGTGAGAACAGGATAAGATGCCTATGACAAGTCATGCTAACTGGTGAACGGTGAATGGTTGCAGTGCTCATTACGTTCAGGATACCCGTGTTACCCAACAGGACAGGCGAGGTCGTGAAATGGAAATCCAGCCGGTTTTTCGGCATTTGCCAAACTCCCGTTTGCGCGGGAGTGATAGTTCGACCGGGCCTTTAATTTCCCAAACATCAATAAACTCATTTACTCAGTTAATATATTCGGCTTTTAAGTCGTCGAACCAGACAGCGCCCGGGCCATAAATCTGCAGGGCAAAGGTGATTTGCTTCGTACCATCCGGAATATCAACTGAGCCTGAGTATTGCTTCCAGTTATGAGTAACAGGTTTGTCGCCCTGCTCTTCTGCGCCTATAAATGCGGCCCATTTATTCTCAATCAATCGGCCATTTTCATCCAGGAACTGCACATCAACGGTGGCTTTTGATGCCTTCATCGCTCTTACCTGAACAGTTACCTTAACTTGTTTATTCGAAGTATTGTGCTGCACTGTTTTGTACCACTGTGCCACGGGAAAGAAATTATTTGCTGTTTTTCTCAAAGAAAGGCTCGACTTACTGTTGTAACCCACAGCCCTATTCCAGATATATTGCACGCCCTCGACCTGGTCACCTTCTTGCCAGCCATCAGGTGCATCATCTCCTGTTTCAAAATCATCGTACAGAAACGATTTGCCGGCCTGTGTTATTCGATTTGCATCCGCTATCGTTTGCTCTTTTGACTCTTGTTCTTTTGTTTCTTTCAAACTAACCACATTCTCAAGCCACTCTATACCACCTGTTATATTGTCATAAATATTACCGTGCCATCCATGACCGCCCTCGTATGTTACAAGCTTTGTCTCTGCACCGTTTTGCTCGAGGACATTTTCCGCGCGCTGCGCCATCCAGAAGGGACATACCTTATCATCAGGCGAATGGTAAAGAAAATATGCGTGAGAGGCGGCATTTTTAAGAGGCGGAAACCAGTCGGGTCTAAAAACCGACATTGCAATGAAAGAACCCGTAACGGATTTTTTCTCCTGCAGAGATATTGCATAAGCAGCAGGCCCGCTCGAAGACCAGGACAGGGTGAAAATATGCTTGTCATTCAATTTGTATTTTGTCCGTACATCTTTTATCACGGCTTCGACGAATTCTTCCGTAGAAAATTTTTGTTCGGGCACCTTGTTTTTCTTTGTCGGCCAGCCGATTTGCTGCTGCGGCGTCCATTTGACTGCGACAGGCTGAGCAACAAGGTACGTCTGTGGAAGCGAATACCTATAGATTCTTCTGACAAACGGATTAAAATCGGCACTGCCGTCGCCACCGGGCATAATAATAACAAGGCCGAAACCTTCTTCAGGTACTGGTTTTTCGTTTGAAGCTCCTATTATAAAATAGGTTTTATTCCTGTCGCCGGCTGCAAACAACTTCTCAGATGAAATATCCGCAACATCATCCTGTGCCAAAACCACACCAAAAAAGCAAAACAAAAGAGCCAAAAACCCTGTTCCGTTAACAATTTGGCTTTTCAAATTCATTTTCAGGCCTTTATCCTGAACTAATACAAATTTTTTTATTTAACATACCGAAATCAACTTAGGATATATTTTACCATATCACTAATGCTCAAACGGCATAAATTGCTGTTCAGCCATAAAAATACCTCTGACATAAGATACAAAAAATTAAGTTTTTTCCTGTTTTACATAACCGTAACAAAAAGGTAACAAAACAGAGAAGAAACCGTAACATCAAACATAAAAATTCGAGGTTTTTTAGAAATTTTACAAAATATTGTAAAACTTCAGTAAAAAGATGTAACTTTTTCTTTTTTTCAGCGTCTATACTATTGAGAAAAATAAGTAAAAGAACCTAAGAGTATTTTCATTAAGGGCTCACAAAAGAATATGACACAAGCGGGAGGAATAGTTATGGCAATTAATGGAAAATCAGATACGCAGGTATCAAATGCGATAATTGATATTGAAGAAAACTGCAAAGATATCGAATGCCCCAAGAATTTTGAATGCTACAAGACGAAATTTTCCAAGCTGGGACAGATTAAAAATCACGGCAAGGGAAGTTTTCTCGAATGTCTCGAAGAAGATGCTGCGCAATGTGCTTTTTCGCTTCCGTGTGTAGATAGATATTATTGTCTTTGCCCTGTTCGGATAGACATAGCAAACAGGCTAAACTTATAGCATAAAATTTTACCTCTTCTTAGTAAATTCATCCCGGCACGACGTAGCGGTTAGCGCAAGGTGATTTTCTACGGGTTTAAATAAGCTTGATAAACAAGCTCGTACAGTTAAAATAGTTATATTGACTCAGTAAAACCTTTGGTCCGAGCAACATTTTGAAATTTTGGAGCAGTGGCTGAGCGGCTGAAAGCGACGGTCTTGAAAACCGTTTTACCCTTTGGGTAACGGGGGTTCGAATCCCTCCTGCTCCGGTTGGCCTTATTAACAAAAGGGTTTTAAAAATAGAAGAGGGAGATTAAAGATAAAAATCATTAGACGCTAACATATTTTTTTTAATTAAAGCGAGCAAGAAATAAATGGCTACAATTCCGCAATTTGATATTAATGCGATTGAACAGATATCGAAAGTCTTAGGGAATGCGGCATCCGGTACTGAATTAAGTAGCATTTTTAGACAATGCAATATTGATGATTTACTTGGTTACGGAGCTACGAAATGGAAAAGAATTTTTCAGAGCCTAATCCAAAAACAACACATAGATAAATGTGGAAATAATGTTGCTGCCTTTATCCAAGCTGTTATGTCGCCGGTACGTTTTGATGAGGAGCAGAGATTTGAAGAATTAAGAACGTCCCTAAACATAAAACTCGCTTTTTGTGGTATGCAACTTCAGAAGAATGGGGAGATTGGGCAAGTAGACCCCGCTAGAACTATAACCGAGGCACAAAAAAGAGCAAATTCTTTAAGACATCGACTACAATACAGGAACATACACCCGGAAATTATGAAATATTGTAAGGCCGAACTGTTGCAGGATAATTACTTCCATGCAGTTTTTGAAGCTACTAAAGGAGTTGCTCAGAGAATACGAGAAAAAACAGGCCTGGATTTTGATGGGGCTGAATTAATTCAAAAAGTCTTTTCTGTGAATAGTCCAATGCTAGTTTTCAATACACTGAGAACAGAACAAGAAAAAAAAGACCACAAAGGCTTCTCTAATCTGCTAATAGGATTTTTTGGTGCGGTACGTAATCCTCGAGCACATGTCCCCAAGATTCTCTGGGAAGGAGAAGAGGAAGCAGCTGACTATCTAACTTTGGCATCTTTGCTCATGCGAAAGATAGAACAAGCTATAGTTATACCGTATTCAGGTAAGAACAAACTATAAAAAGAATATGGCCAGACTCATTACAAAAAATAGAAAATCAAATGTACTCACGCCTTCGCAGCTCCGCTGTCTTTCAAAAATTCCAACAGTTAATATAACTTCCGGCTGCTTACATAACTGTATCTACTGCTACACCAAAGGCTATTCTCAGTATCCGGGAGACGGCGAGGTAATACTATTTGCTAACACCGCTGAAAAGCTTTCCGAAGAACTATCTCGGAAAAGGAAAAAACCTGAGGCCGTTTACTTTTGTCCTTCCTGTGACCCGTTTCAGCCAATCAAACAAATTCTTGACCAGACTTACAAAACAATGGAGACTTTACTTAAGGCCAGCATAGGTGTTCAATTTCTAACAAAAGCGATTTTACCGTCTGATTTCATCGAATTATTTGCCGGATTCAGCAATCTGGTATACGCCCAGGTGGGTTTGACTTGTGTTGATGACAATATTAGAAAAATCTTTGAGCCTGGAACTGGAAGTGTTTCTGAAAAAATTGCAACTATGAAAAATCTTGTTGAAATCGGTGTCGCTACCGGTGCTCGAGCAGACCCTCTAATTTATGGTGTTATGGACTCGGACAAATCTTTGGGCAATTTGTTTTCTGCAATTGCCAAAGTTGGAATTAAGGAAGCAGCGATAAACTATTTATTTCTCAGGCCTACCATCAAAGAGAGCATTAAGAAAAACTTAAGTGATAAAAAACTCCTGTCCACTTTGCTTGTACCTTATTCTTCGGGTCCTAAACTTCCAATAGGTTTGAAAAATTCCAAAGGTATTGCCTTACCGAAAGAAGTCAGAGAAAAAGCATTTAGGCGAATCAGGAATATCGCTTCAGATTTTGGACTCGCTGTTCACATCTGCGTCTGCAAAAATTCAGACATTACAAACGAATCCTGCCATATCACTCGTTTAACTCCCTTAACCCAATCATATCTATTCAAATGAAGCTTTTCATTGCCCAACCTCAAATGACTGAAAGGGTGTGGATCAGGTTCCAAACATCAAAGTTAATAGGCTTTTTGAGTAACTTCCAGAGGATTATATCCTAGAAACTCAATTATCCTTTGCAACCGACAAACATCAGGTATAGTGCGGCTGTGCTCCCAATTTGCAACGGTTTCCGGATGGACGCCAATTTTTTGGGCCAAATCCGCTTGACTCATTCTCAGTTTCAGCCGTCTTCTGACCAAATCGATCCCTATGTTTTTCAATCGTCGTCTGTAAAATGACCTGCTATACCAGTCTTTTAGAGGTTTTTCTGCTTTTAGCGTGATTTGATAGAAAGGGAACGGAACCCTCCTGCTCCGTTTTACGCTTCGCTTCCATCTTCGCTGTGCTACTATGGACAGGACGAACGGCAGGCCGATTAATTGCCAGAAAATAAAAAGGGCCTGTCCTTTATAAGGACAGGCCCAATATCTATGAGAAACTAACCGCCTACG